>JABGQJ010000286.1 GCA_018648945.1 Victivallales bacterium | reverse complement strand
GCTTTCTGGAGGAAGCGGCCGAGTTTCTGATCGATGGTGCGAATGTGGTGGACGAACCAATCCACGAGAAGCGCGTTCAGTTCCCTGCCCAGGCTGGGGCGGAATCCATCCTTGTCGAAGGAGGTGGTCAGCTTCTCGAGGTGGGTTGCGAAGTGCTGGTGCTGCTCCAGGTGCTCGTCGAGTTCGGGGTAGTCCGCGAAGCGCATCGCGTCTTGTTCGGAATCAAAATGGAACACCGCATAGCTCCCCACGAAGTCCAGGGCCTCGGCCACGTCCGCTGCCGACTCACCAGCGGCGGCGTGCTTGAGGAGGCCGTTGACCCGGTTGAAATACTCCTTGTGCTGCGTGTCGATCACCTCGACATGCGTCAGAAGGTCGTCGCGCCACTCAAACAACTGCGGTACTGCCATTGGGCATACTCCCAAGTTTGGTTCGGGTAGTGTGGAACGCTCACACAATAGGCCGCGACTGGCTGCGCCGCAAGGCGATGACTCGATAGCTGTTGTCTATTGGTGTGCCGACCGTGGCTCGAATGCGCCGGGGGTGGGGGGATTTGGGCGTGGCACACCGAGGAAGTCGCGGCGGACCCTGAGCCCGGCATCCTTGGGGTCGAGGAAGGCGGGGGAGGCCTTGCCAACCAGGACGGAGCTGGCGCGCGGGCGGTAGTCGCCCTTTGCGGGGTCGAGAAAGGGGGAGGCCGCCTCAGGGAGCCATTGGCAGTCACGTTCCAGGCCCTCGGCCAGCCACTTCTCCCGGCTGGAGATGGCGACCCCCAGGCCGCGCGCCCAGTGATTGGGCTTTGGCATGAGGTAGAAGAGGTGGTCGGCACGGAAGCGGCGGTAGCCGTCCTTCTCCGCCTTGCCGCTCTGCCAATAGACATCCTGGAGGCCGACGGGGGCGTGGATCAGGCCATTGGCGAAGACGGTGGGACCATAGACGCCCCAGTTCTTCACGAACACGGGCATCGGTTTCGTGGCGATGTGGGTCTCGTGCAGGTGCCAGTTGGTCCAGCCCTTGTGGTAGTCGGCCAGCCAGCTGTCGATATAGAGGTTGTTGACCCAGGCGATGACGCAGTCCGGGCTACCGGTGGCGCCGTTGGTCTTGACCAGGGCGCAGTCGCGGAAGATGCAGCGTTCGATGCGGTGGACCTTGTTGCGGTAGGCGGGATCGTTGCGCCGGTGGGAATCGTCGATGGCGCCGTCGCCTGCCTGCCAGCGGTCGAACACGCAGTTGAAGACGATGCCGTTCGACGGCGCGTGGAAGAGAATGCCGTCCTGGTTCCGCCACTTGCCGCCATCGCGGTTGCGGTAGTCGTGCAACCAGCAGTCCCGGATCACGCCCCACTCCAGCTCGCGGCGTTCCTTGGCGATGGCGGCGATTACGCCTTTGCGCGTCATGCCGTTGTTGATCAGGATGCCCGCGCCCGCCCGCATGTCGTCCGGCCCGTACTGCCAACCGGCAATTTCCGTGCGTTCGATGAGGTACTCCCGGCACCCTTCGAGCCGGATATGGATGCGCTCTGCCGCGCCAGCGGAATAGACGCCCCGGATGGTGACCTTGCCGCAGTTCTCGAAGAGGAAGGTGTGCTGCGCCCGGTAGTCGGGATCGAGATAGGCGACGTGCACGTTCTCGATCCGGACATTCTCGCAGTTCTGGAAGAGGAACAGCGTGCCGCTGTACTTGGTTGTGGGTTTCGGCCAGCGGACCTTGAGATTCAGGTCGCGGAGGACCACATCCTGCTGGTCGCGGAAGGTGCGCTTCACGTCCGGCCCGTTCACCGCCTGCCAGTCGATGGCGGCGACATCGTGTCGCGCCAGCACATCGCCGGTGGGCATGTCGTTCAGGTCGAGTTTGTCGAACACTGCGAAACGAGTATCGATGGCATCTCGCACCAGCATCGCGGGGGGATCCGCCGCAGTGGCGAGCGCGGCGCATGCCATGGCCAGGATGGGAAGGCACTTCATCACAGCGTTGGTTTCCGGCAGTGACTGTGGGAGCAGACTGCGACCTCCGCTCCAGGTCATCACCTCTACGTCTGGAGCTGAACAGCGTGGGTGAGTTTGGCCCCCTGCGCCCCATTCTCGAACTCGCGGATGCTGGCGAGGGTGGTGTCGGCGATATTGCCGAGGGCGTCGGTGGTGAGGAAGCCCTGGTGACTGGTCACCACCACGTTGTTGAACGTGGTCAGCCGGGCCAATACGTCGTCGGTGAGCACCCGGTCGGAGAAATCCTCGAAGAACGTGCCGCTTTCCTCCTCGTAGACATCCAGCCCGGCATAGCCGATCTTGCCCGTCTTCAGGGCGTTCAGCAGGGCTCTGGTATCGACCAGGCCACCTCGGCTGGTGTTGATCAGCATGACGCCGTCCTTCATCTTGTCCATGGCAGCGCCATCGATGAGATACTGGGTCTGCGGCGTCAGCGGCGCATGCAGGCTGATGATGTCGGATTCAGCCAGTAGCTGGTCGAGCGGCACGAACTCCACCCCCAGCCGTTCGGCCAGTTCGGGCTTGACCGTCCGGGAAGAGGCCAGCAGGCGACAACCGAAGCCCTTCAGGATCTCCAGTGTGCAAACGCCGATTTTGCCCGTGCCCACGACCCCCGCAGTGCGGCCGTGCAGGTCGAACCCCACCAAACCGGCAAGCGAGAAATCGCCTTCCCGGATGCGATTGTTGGCCCGATGGGTCTTGCGGTTGAGCGTCATGATCAGGGCGATGGCGTGCTCTGCTACCGCGTAGGGCGAGTAGGCGGGGACGCGCACGACCGAGACGCCGAATCGCTGGCAGGCCTGGAGATCCACATTGTTGAAGCCCGCGCAGCGCAGCGCCACCAGTTTGACGTCCATCGTGGCGAGTGTTTCGACCACGCTCTCGTCCACGTCGTCGTTGACGAACACGCAGACGGCCTGGCAGCCGGCGGCAAGGGCCGCTGTCCGAGGGGTCAGGCGATCCTTGAAGAACCGCAGGGAGTAGTTGTTTACATTGGCCTTCAGGAGGGCCGTTTCCATGTATCTCTTGCTGTCGAATATGGCCACCTTGAACCGGCGGTCGATGTCGCGCGCCATGAGCTTGGCGAGAAGGGACGTGCCTCTGGAGAGATGGGCACTGAGGGTGGCAAGCAAACCGCGCGCAATGCTCGGGTGCTGTCCCATCACCGTGTCCAGATCCTCGTAGGTCAGGGTCCAGATCGCGACCGCCGTCTTGGCGACCAGGTCGGCGGTCCGGGGACTCTTGGAGAACAGGCTCATTTCCCCTGCCACATCGCCCTTGGACAGGACGGCCATCTCGATGTGCTCGCCGTCGCCGTCGTGCTTCATCACCGAGATCTCGCCTTGTTCGATGACCAGCATCCAGTCGCCTGGGCCATCGTCTTCGCAGAGGTGGTCGCCAACGGCATAGGAGACTCGGGTCATATACGCGCCGAGAACGCACAGGGCCTCCTCGTCCAGATTGGCGAAGCACTTTGTGGCACGAAGCAGCTGAGTGGGGGCGCTCGGGGTGGCCATGGGCATCTTCCAGCAGGTCGGTTTGCAGGTGATTGCGGCGTTTCGATACACAGGACCAACCACGCGCCCATCGCTCGCCTGCTGCACGATCTTGCCGAAGGGGAATCCGGGCGGCGATGGCTGACAGTCGGGGGGAGAAGGGCATGTCCGTCCACCCCCAATGCTATCCCGCCAGACGCGTTTCCGCAAGCGGAATGGCCGGATTCAGCTCTTCTGTTGCCAGTGTTTTGCGTGGCGAAGTCGCGTCAGCCATCCAGCCCGAGGTCGATGCGGACGCCCTGGCGCTGGAAGGTGGGAATGTCCAGATTGTCCGGTCCGACTTTGGTGGGATCGCTGCCCGCGAACACGCCAAGGGACGGCTCGACAAGACCGAACTCTTCCTGCTTGGTGGCGGGTGGCGCACCACGGCTTCCGGCGGGGCGGCGCCCTCGGGAGACGAGGGGGTTGTCCGGGAACAGGTCAAGCTGTCGCGGCCCTTCGCCAGCTGGGTCTGGCCGACAGGCCAGAACGACCAGCTGGGGCCTAGTCTGGGCCGTCGCCAGTACGCCCCCGCCTTTGACCAAGCGGGCGTTGGGGGAGAAACACGCGTCGAGGCGCTCCATCAGGTCGGTGAAGAGCCCCATGCTCATATCGGGGCCGCCGACCACGCCAATGAGGGCGGATTCGGCCTTGGCCAGGCCCTCGGGGCCACCCAGGAAAGGGCTCTGCAGCAGCTCCTCCACCAAGGCGGCGGGGGTTGCTTCCCCTTCGCCCGAGGTCACCCCGATTCGGCATTCCTTGGGGCTGCCGGCCAGCAGTGAGCGCATCGCGGCGAGGTCCACGGGGACCAGGGGCTGGGCCAGGAAGAGCCGTCCCCACACCGCCGCCGTCCCCGCCAAGACGAGATTCGCGGTTGCGAAGGCCATGGGGGCAGGGGTATCGGCAGGCAGGGACGCGAAGAGATTGTCACTGGCCACGACGACGACAATCTCGGCCGCCTCGCGCAGCTCGCGCAGCGATTCCTCGGCCTGGAGCCGCCGGGAGCGGCCCTCCATCGCGATTGGGAGGGTCACCAGGAACACGGTGGGCAGGCCCGCGTCGCGTACCAGGCGAGCGACCACCGTCGCAGCCCCGCTTCCTGCCCCCCCGCCGAGTCCTGCCACCACCACGGTCAGATCGGAACCGAAGGCCTGCCCCAACTCCGCGCGACAGCCGGCCGCCGCGCGTTCGCCGCGCTTCACATCGCCGCCGCAGCCATTTCCTTTGGCCCAATCGGCCCCCAGGACAATGCTGTTGGGCAAGCCTAGGCTGTCGAGCGCCCGTTGGTCCGTATCGGCCCCGGTGATCCGGAACCCATCGTCGGGGAAGATGTCGTGGACTCCGGCTGCCACGCGGCTGCCGCCGTGCCCAAGCCCCAGCACCGCTACCGAGGCACGTTCCTCTGCCATGTTCTGGCCAGCGTCGCTCATATGCGGAAGACATCCTTGATCAGGGAGAAGAAACGCCGGCATTCCGTGCGGAGCTGCTGCCAGAACGGACTTGCGTCCTCGCGCTCGCCAGCGAGCATGATGCGCCCCAGGCGGAGCAATCCCACGGGGGTGACGAACCGGGGGGACTGCAGCAACTGCATGCGGTCCCCCACCACCAGTCGCGGCCCGACGACTTCGACTGGGTGATCGAACACGTCCTGGGCGAGGCGCTCGACTCCCGGCAGCAGCGCGCCGCCGCCGCAGAGCTTGATGCCTCGGTCCACCCGCTCCAGGGCGTTGTGGCTGAGCAAGTCATCGCGGATCACGCCGAACAGCTCCCGCAGGCGCAGATCGACGATCTGCTCCACCGCCGCCACCGGCACCTCGCGCTTGCTGACCACGCCGCTGCCCACGGGCATGCGCCGCTTGCCGCCGTCGTCCTTGAGAATCACCGACCCGTAGCGTGGCAGATCCCGCAGCACGGCCGCGCACTCGTTGCTCTCCAGCTTCAGGCCGATGTGCAGATCGTTCACCAGATGCTCGCAGCCAACCGTGACTTGGCCGGTGTGGAAGCAACCGGGGCTCTTGTACACGCAGTACTCAGTCACGCCGCCGCCGAGGTCGATGACCAGCGCGCCATGCTCGATATCGCTGGGGCTGAGTGCTGCCAAACCGGCGGCCACCCCGGAGAAAACCGGCCGCAGGGGCACGTCTCCGAGCACGTGGCCAAGCAGGTCGCGGGTCGTGTCCAGCACTTGGCCCTGGCCAAACACCAGCATGCATTCGGCCTCGATTTTGGCGACTTGGGCACCGACCGGCGAGACGACTTCGCGACCGTTCGAGAGCCGGATCGGCCGGTCGCAGAGGTGGAGAAGCTCCTGCTGGGTGCCGAGGCTGAAGGTCTGCGCCGTGTCGAGGACGCTCTCCATCTCGTCCTCGGTGACACCCGACTCGGGATCGCGGATCCGGATGGCCCCCGAACTGACCACGGTGCCCACATGACCGCCCGTGACGGCCACGAAAATGTTGTCGGTGATCTCCTGCTTCGCCGTGCTCTGCAGCTCGCGGAACACCTGAGCCAACTGGCTGGCGACCTGACGGTCATTCTCGATCCGTCCCTTGCGGACGCCCAGGGAGGGTTGCTCCACGACGCCGAGAACGGAAAGGACATCGTCGTCCCGGAATTCCCCCACCAGAGCCTTGATCGTCTTGGTGCCGATCTCGACTCCTGTCAGAATGTCGCGTTTGCCTCGTCTACTCATGCCTCGCACAGGGGCTGGGGCTGACGGCGTGACCGCCCGCAACGGGGTCGTTGCGGGCGGGGGAGTGTTGCCTGCACTTTAGGCGTCGGCGAGGCTCTCGGCAAGGGCCTGCTCAAGAATCGCCACCGCTTGGTCGGCCTGTTCGACCGTAATGGTCAACGGCGGCAGGAGCCGGAGGACATTTTCGCCAGCAGTGAGGGCCAAGAGGCCCGCCGCCTTGGCCTTGGCGAGAACCGGTTTCAGATCCGCCTCGACCACGATGCCGAGCATCAGGCCCGCGCCCCGAACTGCCTTCACGGCGGCGAACTTCTCGCAGAGCCCGCCGAGAGCCGCCCGCAGGTGCGCGCTCACGGTCTGCACGTTCTCGAGAATCTTCTCTTCGGCGAAGGCCTCGAACACGGCGATGCCGGCCGCGCAGGCGAGCGGTGTGCCGCCAAAAGTGGAGGCATGGGTGCCCGGGACGAGGACGCCCTCGTACTTCGCTTGGACCTCGAAGGCCCCGATGGGGAAGCCATTGCCCAAGGCCTTGGCCATGCTCATGGCATCCGGCTCGACTCCGTACGCCTGGTAGGCGAACATGTGGCCGGTCCGGCCCATGCCGCACTGCACTTCGTCGAACATCAGCAGCAGATTCCGTTCGTCGCAGAGCTCCCGCAGCCCGTGGAGAAACTCGGGATCGGCGGGCACGATGCCGCCTTCGCCTTGCACGGGCTCGCAGAGAATAGCCACCGTCTGGGGGCCAATGCTGGCCTCGACACTGTCCAGGTCGTTGAAATCGGCGAACACGAAGCCCTCGACATCGGGCGCGAAGCCCTTCCGGTACTTCTCCTGCCCGGTCGCGGCCAGGGTGGCCAGGGTCCGGCCATGGAATGAGTCCCTCATGCAGACGATCTCGTGCCGTCCGCTCTCGTTGCCCCACTTCCGGGCGAATTTGATCAGCCCTTCGTTGGCCTCCGCGCCACTGTTGGCGAAGAAGACCCGTCCGGAGAAGCTGTTTCGGGCGATCAAGGCGGCCAGCCGAGGCTGGTTCTCGTTGTAGTAGAGGTTCGACACGTGGACCAGTTTGCCCGCCTGTTCCCGGATCGCCGCCGTCACCCGAGGATGGCAGTGGCCGAGGTTGCAGACACTGATCCCGGCCGCGAAGTCCAGATACTGCTTGCCCTCGATATCCCAGACCAGGGCGCCCTCGCCCTTGATCAGCATGAGATCGGGGGCATAGGTGCCAAGGACGTGGTCGTCCTGGAGATCCATCAGAGTCTGTTTGTCTTGTGTCATCACTGGAATTCCTTCACGCGTCTTCCGGTGGCCCGGAAGGATAATGCCATCGCAGAGCCGTCCTGACAGGCAGGACGGCGAGGAGGGGAACGGTCCGGGAGGGTGCGGGCATGGATCGACTAAGCGCCCGCCCCTCCCACTACTCGTCGCACGATGTCCCGGTCAAAATAGTTGATGGACATGCCGGCGTCCACGACCAGAGTCTGCGCATTGATGCCGCTGGCGCGCGGGCTCAGCAGGAAGGCGATGGCATTGCCGACCTCGGCGGTCGCCAGCGCCTCACCTCGGGGGATCGCTTTCTCGGCGTAGAGGTAGGAGTCCACGTAGCCAGGGATGCCGGCGGAAGCGGAGGTCTTGAGCAAGGAGGCGCCCACCGCATTCACCCGAATCCCCTTGCAGCCTGCGCCGCCCAGGGACTTGGCCAGGAACGCCACGGAGGAGTCCAAGGCGGCTTTGATCGGCCCCATGTAGCCGTAGTTCTCCGACGCCATCCGGGTCGTGGAGATGGACATGGTGACCACGGCTGCGTTCTCGGCGAACAGCTCACGCAGGGCGTTGCAGGTCGCGGTCAACGAGAAGCAGGAGATGTTCATGGCTTGAAGGAAATCGGCCTGCACCGTCTCGTGGAAGGGCCGGAAGCCGTCGCTGTAGTTGGCGAAGGCGATGGAATGCAGGAAGCCATGCAGCACTGGCGCATGTTCGGCCACAGCTGCGGGCAGGGCCGCGATCTGCGCCTCGTCTTCCACATCGCAGAGCAGCACGGGCGCGGTGCCGAAGAGCTTCCGGCTCTTGTCCCGGGTCTCCGCATCGCGCACCACGTAGATGGGGTTGGCGCCCGCTTCGGCCAGCACCTGGGCTGCCGCCCAGGCCACGCTCCGCCGATTGGCCACGCCCATTACTAGGATGCTCTTGTCTTCTAGTTGCAGAAAGTCCATGTGGTCCACGTCAATCCATTCGGCCTCTGACAGCCAGACCGCTGCCGCCAGGCAGTTGTTGTTGGCGCCCTGTAATGTGCCCCACTTTTCCCGCTTTTCCTGTTTCGGGCCCAGTTCCCGGGGCCGTTCTGCTCGTGCTCTGCTTCCGGGGCACGTTCCAGGCAAACACAAGGCGGCAGGGGAATCGGGGCCAGCAGGCAGCCGTCGTGCGTGGCGCTGGCTTGGGAGGCAGTGGTCTGCGGGCGACCTCCCAGAAAGAAAACGCGACGGCGCCGGTCCGAGGACCAAACACCGCCGCGCTGGAATGCCTAGAGAGGCAGGGGGGGCTTAGTAGCGACCGCCGCCGCCACCATAGCCGCCGCCGCCGCCGCCGCCGCCATAGCCGCCGCCGCCGCCACGGGAGCCACGTTCGGCGCGCGGACGCGCTTCGTTGACGGTCAGGGGACGACCGTCGAGATCCTGGCCGTTCAGGGCCTCGATGGCCGCTTGGGCATCGGTGTCACTGGACATTTCGAC
>JABGQJ010000285.1 GCA_018648945.1 Victivallales bacterium | reverse complement strand
TTCGACATGGATGCCCTCGGCCATGCCGACGATCCCGCTGCTTTCCGCAACCGGATCGTCGAGGCCCTCCGCGCCGAAGGCGTCCAGACCGGCGTCTGGCAAGGCTGGCCCGTGCCCAAGATGACCGTCTTCCAGGCCAAGAACGGCTATGGCCAAGGCTGCCCCTGGTCCTGCCAGACCGAGAGCAAGCCAGACTACGCGATGGAGAACTTCCCCATCGCCCAGAAGCACTCCGATTGCCACACCGGCATGACCTTCCCCCTCCGTCCCCCCAACGGCACCGAACTGGCCAAGTGCGTTGCCGAGGCCTATCACAAGGTCCTTAGCAACCCCGACCAGATCTAGCTTCAAGACTGGCCCGGGGCAGTACCGCCTCGGGCCAGCTCCACTCCGTCCACTCCGTCCACTCCGTCCACTCCGTTCCCGGAACCTGCAGTCCCTGCAATGCCGTCAGCCCGATCAGGGCCAAGGCCCCATCCGCGGAGGCGGTCAGGCGGGCCTCGCGGAGGCCCGAGGGTGGCGTCGCGGCAGTAGGTCTGTTCCCGGGCGGTCTGCTACGAACCGTTGGAGGCGGGTCCCAGCCAACCGGCGATCTGGAGCCAAATGCTCTGGCTACTTCCCGACTTCGTCCCGGCCACCCCAGACTTCCCGCAACGCAACCAACCCCGCCAAGGCCATCGGACCTGCCGTATTGATACCGTTTCGCTCGCACTTACAGTGCGGCCTTGCACGACCGAGGGAACCGTCGGTCTGCCATGCGGTCGTACCCAACTATCCATGACGACCAAACACGCAACTAAGATGTGCCTCGGGACGTGGACGCGCGCGATCCCAGCGATACTGCTTGTGCTGGCGATGTTGGGGCATGGGGCCCTCCCTCTTTTCCAGAAGGCCTTGACCAAGCGCGCGGAAGTCACGGTGCCCAGAGACTCCTGTTGCCCGAGCACGGCGGAGACTCCGGCCAGGCCGAGCCGTTCGCAAGGGGCGGCGATCGATCGCGACGTCCCGAGCGCGGACGACTGCTGCCCGGACGGCTGCATCGACTGCTTCCTGCCCTGCTGCCATGGCCCGTTGGCAGTCTACAGCCAAACCGAAGCGCTGGCATCTCTGTCCACGGCAGGGCCGCTGGTGCCGACATCCGCCACCCATCCCGCTCCCGGCGACCCCCTCGGGATCTTCCGCCCACCACGCGGCTGACCTGCCCACCCCAGTGTCTCCCGCTTCCCCATCGGCCCCAGTTGCCGGTGTGGCCTTCGTTGGATTCCCGGGAGAACACTGGTCGCCCGACCCCATGTGCCTGCACTGCCCCTTCGTCTACAGTGGCAAGCAATTGGGGTGAAGCCCGACGCATGAGCTACGAACCGGAGTGAATGGATGAGTAAGAATATCGCAATCGCAATCGTGATGATCCTGCTGGGTGTCAGCGGGGGCTTCGCCTACCTACGTATGAGCCAGCCGTCCGAAACTGAAGACGCGACCGTGACCGGCCAGTGTGCCAAGCACCAGATCGCCGAAGCCCAGTGCCCCTGGTGCAACAAGGCATTGGTGAAGGAGATGGGGCCGTGTCCCGAGCACGGTGTGCCGGAGGCTCTCTGCTCCAGGTGCAACGCGGCCTTGATCCCCGGCTTCAAGGCAGAGGCCGACTGGTGTGCCGGGCACAAGGTCCCGGAGTCCCAGTGCGTGCCCTGCGGAAAGGGATCTGGCGAGTGCAAGTGACCAGACAGTACGAGACTGCGGGAGACATGGCATGAAACGCAACTACACGGCTCTGCTGATCTGGGGTCTGCTCGCGGTCGGGAGTGCTGCTCTGGTCGTCGTCGCCGACCGGCAGGGCTGGTTGCCCGGACGAAGGCGGCAGGCAGCCACCCAGGACTGCCCCCACGGCTTGGTCTCGAGCCAGTGTCCGTTCTGCGACGAATCGCTGGTCGCGAAGCGGGGGTTCTGTGCGGAACACGGGGTTCCCGAAGCGTATTGCACAACCTGCGACCCGGCGGTGATCGCTGCCTTCAAGGCGAGCGGAGACTGGTGCGGGGGGCATGACGTGCCGGAATCCCAGTGCACGATCTGCAACCCGGGCATCTTGGACAAGTATGCGGCGGCAACCGAAACGGTGGCTCCACCGCCATCGGTTGAGCTGTTGCCAGTCGAAGCCTTGCCCCGAAATCAGCGCCCCCCTTCGGTCACTTGCACCACGCAAAAGCAGCTTGTGCAGTTCCAGTCACCAGACATCGCCTCGGCTGCCGGCCTCGAGTATGCAAAGGTGGCGCGTCGGCAGGTCCCGCAGACGTTGAGCTGCAATGCGGAGATCGCCTACGATGCGAACCGCCACGCGCAAGTCTCGGCGCGGGCCGGGGGCGTGGTCGCCAAGGTCCAGGTCGATCTGGGGCAGACAGTTGCGACCGGCGGGGTGCTGGCAGTGGTGGATTCGGCGGCGGTGAGTACCGCCAAGGCCGAGTACCTGCGGCTTTGGCAGGAGGCGGAATCAGCACGGGCTCTGGCCAAGCGGACGGCAGAGTGGTTCGACCGGGTGAACCGCATGGAGGTCAGGCTGGCCGCCAGCGACTACCTCGAGCAGCGTTCCATGCTGTCACTGGCCAAGAAGACCCTGGCACGCGAAGAGGCCCTGAACGCTAGCGGTATCGCCACTGAACAGGAGCTTGAGGGGGCCCGCAATGCGGCGGTCCGGGCCGAGAATGCGGTGGGGGCCGTGCAACGCAAACTGCTACTCTATGGAATTCCGGCCACGACCATCGCCTCGCTGGAGCCGGAGCAGATCAACTCGCTGGAAGGTCAAGGCACGACTTCCGAGCAGCCCCTTCTGGCCGCGCGACAGGCCCTGGCCGCATTGACGGCCCGGCTGAGCGCAGCTCGAGATCACCTGCGGGTGTTCGGGCTTTCGGACGCGCAGATCAAGCAGGTCCGGACCGATGGCGACGTGAGTGGCCTGTTGGCAGTGACGGCGCCCTTCACGGGTACGGTGGTGGCGCGGCAGGTGGCGTTGGGAGAGGTGGTACCGGCCGGGCAGGGCCTGTTCGAGGTCGCCGACACCTCGCGCGTGTGGGCCATGCTGGACGTGTGCGAGGCCGACATGCGGCAGGTCCGAGAGGGCTTGGCGGTCGTGCTCGACGTCGGCGGGCTGCCTGGCGAACGTCACAGTGGCCGCATCACCTGGCTCAGTTCGCAGCTGGATTCCCGGACTCGCACCCTGAAGGCCCGAACGGAGATCGCCAATCCAAAGGGGCTGCTGCGAGCGGGGATGTTTGGCAAAGCCGAAGTCACGGTCAGGAGGGAGGAGGATGCCTTGGTCGTCCCTCGGGCCGCGCGCCAGTGGGATGGTTGCTGCAACGTGGTGTTCGTCAAGCGCAGCGAGGTGCTCTTTGAGCCGCGCAAGGTGCGACTGGGTTACGCGACCGACCGGCTCTTCGTGGTCGAAGACGGCCTGGTAGCCGGAGAGCAGATCGTGACTACCGGCAGCTTCCTTCTGAAGACCGAGATCCTCAAGGGCAGCATCGGCGCCGGCTGTTGCGAAGTCGAACTCGGCAGCAAGTAGAACGGAGTATGCAGCGATGCTGAATCGTCTCGTCAACTGGTCCCTGGATCATCGATTCCTGGTGGTGTTCTTTGCGGTCATTCTCACTGGCAGCGGGATCTACTCCCTGCACCGCCTGCCGGTGGACGCGTTCCCGGACACCACTCCGGTCCAGGTCCAGGTCAACACCGTGGTTCCTGCCCTCTCCCCGCTTGAGATCGAGCAGCAGGTCACCTTCGCCGTGGAACAGGCGATTAGTGGCATCCCGAGCCTGACCGACGTGCGGTCGATCTCCAAGTTCGGCCTGTCCCAGGTCACAGTGACCTTCGAGGACGGGACGGACATCTACTTCGCCCGCCAACTGGTGATGGAGCGGTTGCAGACGGTGGAGCTTCCCGAGGGAATCCCACGCCCCGAGATGGGGCCCGTGGCCACGGGCCTGGGCGAGGTGTTCCACTACATCGTCACGGGCGAAGGGAAGACGCTGGAGGAGTTGACCACAATCCACGACTGGGTGGTGAAGCCGCGGCTGCGCTCCGTGGCGGGGGTGGCGGAAGTGAACACGTGGGGTGGCGAGCGGAAGCAATACCACGTGCTGGTCGACACCAGCCGACTGATGAAGTACGAGATGACCCTCGACGATGTCTTCGGCGCGCTGCGCGCGAACAACGGCAACGCCGGTGGCGGCAGCATCACCCAGGCTGGCGAGTTGCATCTGGTCTATGGCATCAGCCTGGCCACCAACACGGACGAGATCGGGAACATCGTGATCGCCGCGCATGGTGGCATGCCGATTCGAATCCGCGACGTGGCAGACGTCGAGATCGGTCACGAGATCCGGCGTGGCGCCAGCACAGCGAACGGGCAGGGCGAGGTGGTGCTGGGGCTGGGGTTCATGCTCATGGGCGAGAACAGCCATGAAGTGACCGGGCGACTCAAGAAGCGGCTGGAGGAAATCCAGAAAACGCTTCCGGAAGGGGTAGAGATCCGCACCGTGTACGACCGCACGGACGTGGTGGACCAGGTTTTGGACACGGTGAAGAAGAACCTGCTGGAGGGAGCGATCCTGGTGGTCGCGGTGCTGTTCATCTTCCTGGGCAACCTGCGGGCTGGCCTGATTGTGGCCTCGGCCATCCCGCTGTCCATGTTCTTCGCGTTCAGCGGCATGTTGCGTTGGGGCATCGTCGGCAGCCTGATGAGCCTCGGAGCCATCGACCTCGGATTCATCGTGGACAGCACCTTGGTGATGGTCGAGAACAACGTCCAGCACCTGGATGAAGCCCCCGCCAGGCGCTCGGTCCTGGATACGGTCCGAGCGGCATCCCTGCAAGTGGTGCGCCCGACCGTCTACGCGCAGGCCATCAACATGATCGTATACCTGCCGATCCTGGCGCTTGAAGGCGTGGAAGGCAAGCTGTTCCGCCCCATGTCGCTGACCATCCTGTTTGCGCTCTCTGGCTCGGTGCTGCTCATCTGCACCCTCATGCCGGTGCTGATGAGTCTCTTCATCACCAAGCGGAGCAAGCCCCGGAAGGACCGGATTGGCTCCTTCCTGAGAGCCTTGTACCGCCCCGTCGTCCGCTGCGCCCTGCGGATTCCCATGGCGTTCAGCCTGGTGCCAGTCGTCGTGATTGCCGCTGCCCTCTGGCTGGCGTCAGGAACGGGGGCGGAGTTTATCCCACGCCTGTCGGAGATGGGCATCGTGATCAACACCGTCCGACTCTCGGGCGTGTCTTTGGACGAGTCCGTGCGCTACGGTTCCCGGCTCGAGGAGCGCGTCAAGGAGCGGTTCCCGGATGAAGTGAAGGACGTCTGGGTCCGGACCGGCACGGCCGAAGTGGCCACCGACCCCATGGGGATCGAGCTCAGCGACGTCTTCATCGCCCTGACTCCCCGGAAGCAATGGACGCGGGCACGCACGCAGGACGACCTCACGGCATTGATGCGGAATGAGCTGTCCGGGTTGCCGGGCATGCGCATGATCTTCACCCAACCCATCGAGATGCGCGTCAACGAGATGATTGCCGGCATTCGCTCCGACCTGGGAATCAAGATCTTCGGAGATGACCTGGAGGTACTGAAGGCCAAGGCCACTGAAGTCGAGGCCATCCTGCGCGCGACGCCGGGGGCCGTGGATGTCTACGTGGAGCAGGTCACCGGGCAACCGGTGCTGGAGATCCGCGTGGACCAGGAAGCCATCGGGCGGCATGGCGTATCGGCCGAGCACGTGCTGGAAGTGGTGGAAACCATCGGTGCAAAGAAGGTCGGAGAGATCCGCGAAGGCCAGCGTCGCTTCGACCTTGCCGTCCGCCTGCAGGAGGACGACCGCCGCAATATCTCGTCGGTGGGCCGGATTCTCATCCCAACGGCCGCTGGCCAGCGTATTCCGCTCGCCCGTCTGGCCCAGATCCGGCAGACCGAGGGACCCGCCACGATCACCCGCGAATGGCAGACCCGCCGCATCGTGGTGCAGTGCAACGTCGACGACCGGGACGTGAGCGGGTTCGTCAAGGAGGTGCGCCAAGGGATCGAGAGCAAGCTCAGCCTGCCCACCGGGTACCATGTGGAGTATGGGGGGCAGTTCGAGCACCTGCAGCGCGCCTCAACCCGCCTGATGATCGTGGTCCCTGTCGCCCTGCTACTGATCTTCGCGCTGCTCCATATGAGCACCGGCTCGACTCGGGCCTCGCTTGTCACCTTCCTGGGACCGGCCTTCGCGACCTTTGGCGGCCTTGCCGCCCTCTGGCTCAGGGGCATGCCATTCACCGTATCGGCAGGCGTGGGCTTTGTGGTTGCCTCCGGCGTCTCGGTCTTGAACGGCCTGGTTGTGATCTCGACAATCGAGGAGCGCCTCGCTGCCGGAGTTCCCACCGCCCAGGCAATCGAGGAGGGCGCTCTCCGTCGGCTGCGCCCGATCTGCATGGCGGGCCTGGTCGCGATCCTCGGCTTCCTCCCCATGGCACTTAGCACAGGGGTGGGCGCAGAGGTACAGCGCCCCTTGGCCACGGTGGTGATCGGCGCGGTCATGGCCGACAACTTCCTCACCCTCCTGACCTTGCCCGCCCTCTATGCCGTGTTCGTCATGAAGGGGAGACGGCCACGCCGTGACGCAATGCCGCCCGATGCGTAGGGGATTCCTACAACCCCGAGAGTATGGTCAGCCCCATCAAGGCCAAGGCACCATCCACAGGCGCGCTCAACCGAATTTCGCGGATGCCCGAGGTCGGCTTGGGATTGCGCCATTCGGTGAGGGAGAGCTCTGCGGTGCGCCCGTCGAGGGTCAACCCGCGCCAGCCGAGAGTAGCATCGCGGCAGTAGGTCTGCTGCCGGGCCGTCCGCCACGAGCCGTAGGACTTGGGCTTCAGCCAACCGGCCACATGGAGCGAGTTGCGCAAGGCAAAGTCCACGGTACTGCCGTCCTCGTAGACGACTTGGTACATCCCCGCAGGCCCGGTGCCCGAGTGATCCGCCGTCCCAGCATGGAGGAAGACAAGGGCTTCGGCGCGGGCGCCCACCGGCACGACAGCAGTGGGCGGCACATCCCCCAACGCCAGTTTCTTGCCCTGCACCATGACGCATCGCGCACTGTCCTTGCCGGGGACAGTGAAGGCGATCATGCGGTCGTGAACAGTGGATTCGAGCCGTCCCGGCTGAACCGCCGAGAGGTCGCGGGAGGGACCAAGATCCAGCCAACCCTTGCCATCGCCCGGGATTCGGTCGAGCAGGTCACGATTGGCGACACCCGCCAGATCAACCGCCTGCTGCCGGTGGGGGCGACCCGAAACGCGTGGCGGCTGGAGCAGGTCGTGGAACAGGGCCAGTTCGTCGTAGTTGAGCTGGTCAAGAGTCGGACGACCCGCCGTCCAGGCATACTCACCAAGTGACGAGCCCATCATAGTGGGGTTGGTGGCGGAGCAGTACATCCAGCTGCTGCCCGTCGCCCAGGTCGAGCCAGCCTTCTTGGCGCTGCGCAGAAACCGGAAGTTGTTCTCGGGGCGATACCAGGTGGTCGGGAAGACCTCGAACCCGGCCTCTTGCAGATGTGCCAATTGCGGGTGCTCCTCGGCGGTTCCGTAGTGCCAATTGGCCAGCAGGATGTTCTTGGGGATCATGGCCAGGGCCGGTGCCGTGTTCACGTTGCCGTAGTGAGGAGCCATGCTATTGGCGGCGGAACTCTTGCCGAAGGTCTCGTGGTCCAGCAACATGTCGGCCCACATGATCATCCGCAGCCCCCGCTTGTTCAGCCAGCCGTTGACTTCAGTGATGTGCTCGGCCACCACCTCCGCATGGGACCGGTCGCCACAGATCAGGGACAGCCCCTTCGCCTCGTCGAATCCCACGTGGAAATACTGCTTTGCCTGGAAGGCATCAATGGCATCGGCATAGAGGTCAAAGATGAAGGCGCGAACGTCCTTGCGGGTGATATCGAAGCACGGCTGGCTGCCGCCCTTGGCGGCAAGAAGATCAGGGCGCGTGCGCACCAGCGGCCCGGTGTGGCCAAAGCCCTGTATGTGGGGCACCGGCTCAATGAAATTGGCGCGGGCCAGTTCCGCCAATTCGCGGATCTGGGCCGGGGTGAAGGCGTCGCCGGTGACCGCGTCCGGATGGCTCGGCCAGCGGATCTTGCCCAGGCTCGCGCCGCCGATGAACACCATATTCACCCGCTGTCTCGGCAACACGCGCCGCAGCGTGTGGCGCAGGAAGTACATCTGCCGCGGGCTTCCCAAGGTCAGAGTCATCCCCCGCACGGCGAAATCGGGCCAGTCATCCACCTCCACGCACGGCATAACCAGCGCCCGCTCCTGCCAACGCGGCAGTTGCAGCAGCGCTTGCACCCCATACCACGTCCCCGCCGCGTCCGTGCCCGCCAAGAGCACCCGGTCCTTCGTCATGGACAAGGAGAACCCCTCCTTGCGCGTGCTGTCTACGCGTCCCGCCAGGGCCTTCCTGGCCAGGGCGGTACCAACCTGGATCGCCGACCCCTGACCCGACCATTTGCTCTCGGCCACAATCTGGAGATCCAGCCCCCGGTACTCGGCCAACTCCTCGCGCAGTCGCTCCGGGCCCCGCCGCTCCACCTCGCTCGCCCCATCGGGCACCACGATGACGGTGTCGTTCGTGACCGCAAACTCCCCCGGCAAGCGTTTGTAGCGCTGCGGCGTGGGATAGAGCACCACGCCGCCAGCTTCCTTGATCCGGGCCTGCCGCGCCACAGCCAGCGCCGCCAGTTCGACCATCTTCGCGTCGCGGGCCGCTACCAAGCGCCCTCGGCGCTCTGCCAGCTTGGCCGCAATATCGTCACTCGGCTCGAAGGTGAACTCGTACTCCGTCTTGCCACTCGCCGCCTGGGGTTCGGCCAGCGTGTGGACATTCATCAGCGTAAAGGTGCGTTGGTCATCCGCGCCCCACGGCCGGTCGCAGACGCTGCGGAACTCCCACGCTTGGCTCGCCTTCGCCCCGGCAACCGTG
>JABGQJ010000284.1 GCA_018648945.1 Victivallales bacterium | reverse complement strand
GACCGTCCAGTTGCATTTGGCGTCGGAGGTCTCGTAGAAGTAGCTGACTGGGCCTACGTCGGTGGGGTCGAAGTGGATCCCGTTCTTGTTGGAGGTCCGGTCGTAGGCTGCTTCGTACTGGCCACCGTCGTAGTAGTGGCAGTCCCACCGTGAGAAGGGGGTGTCCTCGTCGTTCTTGTCGGAGGGGCAGCGGAAAATCCGCTTGGTGGAGAGCACCTTTTCCCGGTAGAGATGGGAGATCCAGGGTGCCATGTTGAAGTCATTGTCCTGACGGTACATGATGAGGGCGGTGCTGATCTGCTTCAGGTTGCTCGTGCAGGAGGCCTGGCGGGCATTCTCCCTCGCCCGGGCGAGGGCTGGCAGCAGGAACGCCGCAAGAATCGCGATGATGGCAATCACCACCAGCAACTCGATCAGCGTGAAGCGGGGGCGATGGGCGAGACGGCTTGTTGGGGCAGACGGTGTGGGGTACATGGCCGCAAGTTGCCTTTATCTGTTTTCTTCACCGATGAGCGGATCGGTTTCCGGGTCCGCGATTCGAAAGGACTAACGCCCTACAATAGCGCTTTATTGAGATGGAAGGAAGGTCTTCGACCACCATTTGTCAGTCATTGTTTGAGAGCACCGGCGGTTAGTCCCCGGATTATGTGCTTCTGCGCGACGAAGTAGACGGCCAGCAGGGGGAGGACACTAACGGCCAGCGCGGCGCAGATGAGCGTGATGTCGGTGGCGTTCTCGCCCTGGAACTGAGAGATGGCCAGGGGGAGGGTGGCGTTCTTGCCATCGACCAGGACGAGGGCGAAGGCAAATTCGTTCCACATGGTGAGCAGATTGAAGATCGTGACGGTGGCCAAAGCTGGGCGGACCAGGGGCAGACCCACATGCCGGAACACCCCCCAGGCCGTGCAACCGTCCATGCGGGCGGCTTCCATCAGTTCCTTGGGTACGGCCTCGAAGGCGCCGCGGAGAATGAGGATGCTGATCGGCAGGGCAAAGCCCACGTAGGGGCCAATGAGCGCCCAGAGAGTGCCCTTGAGCCCGAGGACTCCCGGCGCCATCAGGCGGTTGAGGGGGATGAGGGTCACATGGACGGGAACCATCATGCCGAGGAGAAAGAGGAGGAAGAGGAGCTGGCGGCCGCGGAACCGGCAGTGGGCGAAGGCGAAGGCGGCGAAGGCGGCGAAGGTGACCGCCAAGGCGACGCCGGCCAGGGCGACGAGCGCGCTGTTGAGATAGGCCTTGCCGAAGAGGCCGGAGGAAAGCACGGTGCGGAAGCTCGCCGCAGTGGGTGTGAAGAAGAGGGCAAAGGGGTGGCGGCGCGCGTCCTGCTCGGTGCGACAGGCGGTGAGCACCATCCAGATCAATGGATAGGCCGCCACCACGAAGGCGAGAAGGAGGACGAGGCGACGGCTGAGCCACGCGAGACGGCTGGCGGCGGGTTGGCTCATGCGCCCTCCGCCGTGGCGGCACGGCGCCGGGTCTGCAGCGGAAGCACGACGGCAAGCGCGACCAGCAGGAGGGAGACGGCGGCGGCCGAGCCGTAGCCGAAGCGGCCGCTGAAGCCTTCGAAGGCGAGACGGTAGACGTAGGTCGCCAGCAGTTCGCGGCTTTCCTCGGGTACGCCTGCGGCCATCAGGTACACGAGGTCGAAGTATTTGAGCGAGCCGATGATGGACAAGGTTGCCGCGACGGCAAGCGTGGGCTTCAGCAAGGGGAGCGTGATGTGCCGAGCCTGGGACCATTCGCCCGCGCCATCGATGCGCGCTGCTTCGTAGAGCTGGGTCGGGATGGCGGAGATCCCGGCCAGGAAGAGGACCAGGTGGAATCCGGTATAGCGCCAGCAGATGGTGATGAACACCCAGAACATGGCGTGGGACGGTACGCCGAGCCAACCGTAGTCGAAGTCCGGGCGGACGATGCGGATGAGCTGGGTGAGCAGCCCGTCGCCGGGTTGGTAGATGAAGAGCCAGAGGGCGGCGATGGCGGCGGTCGGCATGACCATCGGGGCGAAGAGGGCGGTGCGCAGCAGGCCTCGGCCGCGAATCGGGCGGCTCAGCAGCAAGGCCAAGCCGCAGGCGACGGGAAGCTGGATGGCCAGCGACAGGCCGACCAGCAGGGCGTTGTGGTAGAGCGCCCACCAGAACACCCGGTCCTGCATCAAGTCCGTGAAGTTGGCCAGGCCGCAGAAGCGAGGCTTGGCCAAGGGCGAGGACCAGTGGAACAGGCTCAGGCGGAAGGACTCGCCGATGGGAAGCAGCACGAAGACGGCGTAGATGCCCAGGGCCGGGAGGAGGAACAGGAAGGGGGTAAGGCGCCCGTGCTTCATGCGCTCGCCTCCCGGTCCTCGGCGGGCACCAGTTCGAGCACGGCCAGCTCGGGGGGGCACAGGAAGCGTACAGGGAGGATCGACCAGCCAATACCCCGGCAGATGAACACGGACTCGCCCCGCGGCGAGCGCTTCAGTCCAGAGCTGTAGGTCTTGTTGCGCACGGGGAGTACGGGGGTGCCAATGAAGGGAATGTGGACCTGCCCGCCATGGGTGTGGCCGGAGATGAAGAGGTCGGTGCGTCCGTGCCTTGTGGAGTCGGCCGTGTCGGGGTTGTGGGCCAAGACGATGCGGCAGTCCTTCTCCGGCAGTTTCTCCAATAGGGGGTCCAGGGGCAGGTTGTCACGCCAGAAGTCGCCCGCTCCCACCAACCAGAGGGTCTGGCCGTCCCGTCGCAGGGGGAGGACTTTGCCGTGCAGGCTCCAGCCTGACTCGCTGAGGAGTTGCGTGGAGCAGTCCTTCTGTCCGTAGTCGTGGTTGCCCAAGACGGCATGGACGCCGTCGGGGGCCTCAAGCGGGGAGAGCAGGTCCCAGGCGCGTTCCACTGATGCGCGAGTGCCGCGACCGTGGACATGATCGCCGGTCAGGACGATGGCGTCCGCGCCCAGCCCGTTCGCCTTCTTGATCACCTTGCCCAGGAATCTCTCGGAAACCATCGGGCCAAGGTGCATGTCGGTCACTTGGGCGATGGTGAAGCCGCGGAAGGCCTCCGGGAGATGGGGGATGGGGAGGCGGTACCGATTTACGCGGAGCAAGCGGTGCTCCGCGAGCCAGGGATAGGCGCAGACCGACCCCGCCGCCGCCACCAAGGCAGCCTTCAGGAACTGTCTTCGACTCATTCTGCGTAGGGGGAATTGCACAGGGAAGGGGTTAGCCCTCGTAGCGGTTGAACCAGGCGCGCTCCGCAAACGGGAGTTTCTCCGGTTGCTTGCCTGGGGCGGCGGGAACGCCGATGGGAAGGATGATCTGCACCTGTCGGTCTGCCGGGATGTTCAGGATTTGGCCGATCTTCTCGGCGACGCCGTTCATGCGCAGCATCCCGTCGATCCAGACGGTGGCGTAGCCGAGGGCCGTGACTGCCAGCAGGATGTTCTCGGTGGCGGCGGAGCAGTCCTCCAGCTCGAAATGCATGTCCTGGAAAACAACTCTGGGCTCGGCGATGCAGACGATGAGGGCAGGGGGGAGCCGGAGCCCCGGGCGGTCAAGAACCTCGTAGATGCTCGCCAGGATTGCCGGGTCGTCCACGATTGCGAACGTCGTGGTCTGGGCATTGCACCCACTCGGAGCCAGGATGCCAGCCTGAACGATGCGCTGGAGGTCTTCCCTTGGCACGGGCTTGGGCAGGAAGGCACCACGGTAGCTGTGGCGTTTGGCAATGGCTTTGAAGATGTCCATCTCGATCTCCTTGGCAACTGGGGGTTCGCGGTGCATCGTCCACCGAGGAATGTGCCCCTGGCGCGCGGTTTTGCCAGTCCTGGCGCACGGGGACCTAGGCGGCGCAGCCTTCGGCCCCGAGCTGCCGTGTCGCAGGCCGCTCAGCCAACGTATTTGCCTGGTGCTTCCGGCAACCGGCGCCGACTGTCTCTTGCCCCGGCGGGGAGAGACATGTCAAACGGGCGTTTGAAATAGTCCATTGAGGGAGTAGGGTGCGGTCGTTTCCGAAGCATAGCCTACTGGCGAATCGGCTCAGGCATGAAGCAGCACAAAGACCTAACCCAAGGGCATATTGGCCGACAGATGATCGGCATGGCGGTGCCGATGTTGGCCGGGACCTTCTCGATGACCGCCTTCAACTTGGCGGACGCGTGGTTTGTGGCCAAGCTGGGGACGGTCCCCATGGCGGCGATGGCTTTCACCTTTCCGGTGGCCATGGTGATGGGCAGTGTGGCGATGGCGTTGGGCATGGCCACGACAGTCGTGGTATCGCAAGCTCTTGGCGAAGGCGATCGGGAGAAGGCCCGCCGGGTCGCGACCGACTGCATGTTGCTCACCTTCCTGCTGGTGGAGGCCCTCGGCTTGGGTGCTCTGGCCTGTCTCACCCCCCTGTTCCGCGCGATGAACGCGACGGAGGAGACGTTGCCGCTGATCCGGGGATACATGCTCTACTACCTGCCTTTCACGGGGCTGGCCTTCCTCTCCATGCCCGCCAACAGTGTGCTGCGCGCGGCCGGGGATGCGAAGTGGCCCAGTTTCGTCATGGTGGTTGGGTCGGTGCTGAACTGCATCCTGGACCCGATCCTGATCTTTGGTCCATGGGGCCTGCCCGCGCTGGGGATCCGGGGGGCCGCGATTGCGACCACGGCGACGCGCATCCTGACCTTTGCCCTGAGCATCTACGTGCTGCACCGTCGGTATGGCTTGGTTGCCCGTCCGCATCTGAACCCGAGGCAGTTGCTGAGGTCCTGGGCCCATTCCCTCCACATTGCGTGCCCGGCTTTTGTCTCCAACATGCTCATGCCTGCATCCATGTTCATCCTGACCGGGCTGGTGGGCAAGCACGGGGAATCGGCGGTGGCAGCGTTCGGGGTCGGCGGTCGGGTGGAGATGTTCGCGTACCTGTGCCCGATGGCGCTTGGCATCTCGCTGGTGCCCCTGGTGGGGCAGAACTACGGCGCAGGTCGCTACGACCGCGTGGAGGGGTGTCGTCGCTGGAGCGAGCGGCTGGCGCTGGGCTGGGGAGCCATCATTGCGGTGGTGTTCTTCCTGGCGGCGCCCTGGATGGCCCCGCTATTCTCCCGCAACGACCCTGAGCTGGAACGCTATCTGACGCTCTATCTGCGCATCATGCCCTTTGGCTACGGCCTGCGCGAGGTGTTGCGCTATGTGACGATTTTCCTGAACGCCATCTCCCGGCCGCTGGCTTCACTGGCGCTCAATGCCATCTTCCTGGCCGCCTTCAACGTGCCCTTTGCCCTGATCGGCACGGCCTTCTTTGGCGTGCCGGGCGTGTTCGGGGGAATCATGGTGGGCAGCAATCTGGCGGGGCTGCTGGCGCTCGTCTATGGGCGGCGCGTGATCAATGCAGTCTCCCTGAGGGCCTCGGCACCCCAGCCCGCAGCTACCTGATTCGCTGCTTCGGGTACGGTAAGATCACCCCCGTACCAGGTCGGAGTTCGTCATGCTCAAGGCGCGTTCGTGGCTGATTTCGTACAGCAAGGGCTCTCCCTTCAGGAAGCGGTCGTATTCCTCCAGTACCGTGGCGACATAGCGACCACGACTGCCGCGCCCCGCGCAGTGGGGCGTCATGATGACGTTGGGGAGCTGGACGAAGGGATCTTCCGCGCGGGGGGGCTCTTGGTAGTGCACGTCCAGGATCGCGCGGAGCCGACCATCGGCCAATTCCGTCAGAAAGGCCTGCCGCTCGATCAGCGGGGCGCGCCCCGCGTTGATAAGCGTGGCTCCCGAGCGGACGGTGGCGAGCAGTTCGGCACCAAGCCCGCCCTTCGTCTGGTGAGTCAGACCGGTGAGGGTGTGGAGGATGTCGCTTTCGCGGGCGAGAGTGGCGAGATCGACCTTCTCGATGCCGCGCCTGTCCGCCTCGTCTATCGATAGGTAGTCGTCGCAGACCAGGATGCGCCCGGGCTGGAGCGGGGCGAGCATGTCCAGGAGCGCCCGCACCACATCGCCGAATCCCCAGATGCCGACCGTCACGTCTGCCATGCCGTTGACTGCGGCGCGGTGTGCGGCATTCGGGGGCTCGGTGCCGCCGAATTTGGCGTAGTCGAGGAAGTTGCGGGCGGCCAGCATGGTGGCGGTGAGGCACCATTCGGCCACGGAACGGGCCATGACGGCATTGGCTGTGATCACCCGCACGCCGCGAGTGTACAGCTCGTCAGAGACCAAGTTGGCGACGCTGCCCGCGGCATGGCCCACGAAGCGCAGGCA
Source organism: Victivallales bacterium (assembly GCA_018648945.1). Next base: position 2,826 of record JABGQJ010000284.1, on the reverse strand, counting down.
CGTGTTCTTGGCCAGGACGCTCTCGTCGAGGCGCGGCACGCCCCAGGTGGTCATGATCGCCTCTTCGTCGGCGAAGAGATCCGCCCACTCTTCTGGCGAGAGCTTGCCAGCGCGTTCGTTCATGCGGACCGTGAAGCCCAGCGCCTCGGCGCGTTGCTGGGAGTAGCTGCTCCACAGTTCGCCGTGGACGGTGCCGGGCTGACCGGTAAAGAGGATGCTGCGGCTCATGGATGCCTCTCTCATTTCTTGGGAATCCGATACACACGGAAATCATCGAAGAGGGCCAGGTCGCCGGGCTTCTGCCCGGTGGCACCGGGCATGACGAGGAGGGCCGTTGCCCCGGCGGGGACCTCCACCACGATGGCCAGATCCTGCCAGTCGCTGCGGCCGGCGTCGGCTTGGAGGGAGCCCTCCAGGTCGCGCCGCTTGTGCCACTTGCCTGCCGCGTTTCGGAACCGGAAGCTGAATCTGGCCGTGGCGCTGCTCTCGGCCCCACGCACGAGCCGGACCCGCCCCATACAGACCATGCGGTCGCCAGCCTTCACGCGCACGCTCTGCAGGTAGGCCGCCGACTCCGCACCAGCGATCACTGCCGCTCCCTTGCCGTTGGCCCCCTCGGCGGCCTTCACGCCAAACGTCGCGCGCCCGGTACGGCTCCAGGTGGACCAGCCAGTGGGAGCCCCGGCAGTCTCCCAGTCGGCTTGCGCGGGCGTTTCCTGATTGGTCTTTCTAGTCTCGAAGTCACCATTCTTGAGGGCGCTCTTGGGTTTGGACTCAGCGATCCACAAGTACGCTTTGGCCAGCGAACCGATAGAGCCGTCGACGGTGGCCTGAAGCCGTCGCGTGGTTTCGGCCAGACGTTGGGGGGCGTGTGTGCTGGTCCAGGCGAGCAGGCGTTGCATCGCCGAGAAAGCCCCGCTCTCGAGCTTGCCGAAGTCCCCCATGGGGAAGTAGGGCTTGGTGATGGTCAGCCCCTTGACGTTGCGCCCCAGCAGATCCTGCCGCTGGGCGACTTCGGCGTAGAAGGCACGCCGTTCCTTGGCGAGGCGGGCCATGGTCTCCAGCCGAGTGAGGACCTGGTCGGCCGATGCTGCGTCGGCGATGGGTAGGGCGGCCAGCTCGCGGGAGATGCCATAGGCGCGGATGGCGTAGCCGGAGTAGCGCAGGGCGTCGCGGTGGATCGCGAGGCGTTTTCTCTGCTTGTCAGTCGCGGCTTCCCTGAGGGCGGTGGCAAGCAACCCCTCGGCGGCGTCGAGATCCTCCGGACTCATGGCCAGGGCTTGGTTGAGAATCCGCCGGTGAACCCAGCCTTCGCGCCCTGGCCGAGGCGTGTTCCAGGAGCGTTCCAGGAGATTCCAATACCGGGTCATGGTCGGCGCGGCGGGGCCGTACATTTTCTGGTAGAACTCCCCAAGCAGCGTGTCCGCGTCCTGCCGGTGGTCCCACTGGAGCTTGGCAGTGAGCCAGATCATGGGCGCGGTATGGGGCAGAAAGGTGTAGATCTCGATGTACATGCCCTCCATGCCGATGGACTTGTCGAACTTGATCTGCTCGTCAATGGCGTGGGGGTAGAAGCGGGGGGTGAAGCAGCCCATACCGAAGTAGTCGTAGCGGGAAAGGTGGGCGCAGCGCTTGGCCCATTGGCGGGTCAGTTCGTGATCGGCCTCTTTGCGGCCCTCCTGCCACCAGAGCGCGGAGGTCTCGGTGATGAAGCCAAAGACATTGGGCTCCAGCTTGTCCACCGTTGCCGGGAGATCGCGGGCGATGTTGTAGATGAGGGTGCCGATGTAGCGGTCCGGATGGGTCTTGGCGAGGCCCTTGGCGATGGCGTTGACGAACTTGTAGTGCCGGTCGGAGAACTGGCGCTTCTCGTAGGAGTCCGGGGCCGGATCGAGCGCGCGGCAGACGGGGCAGGAGCAGAGGTGGCTGATGTCATCCATCCCCACCGAGAAGCTGTCCACCGTGGGCCGCGCATCGAGCCACTTGCGGGCGTAGTCGATCACGACCTGTTGGACTTCGGGACTGCCTTCGCAGGGCCGCCAGTGGCGCATGCCTTCAGGGGGAAGCCAGCGCTTGCCCTTGATCAGTGGGTAATACTCGGGGTGCGTCTCCGCATATTTCCCGGTCGGGAAGGCGGCGTGGACTCGGTTCTGGAACTGGCGGCGCGGGACCACTTCCCCCATCACGGTCTTGTTGCGCAGATTCCAGTCCTTCCACGACGGTCCCCAATCGTGTCCCGACCAGACGCGCGGGGACGTACCGGGCAGCACGACGCGGGAGGACACAGTTACCGTCAGTTCACCAGCCTTCCCTTTGGGCACATGTTCCCAGAGGTCTCCCGGCGCAAACCAACGCACGCCCAGATCCTGCTCGATAAATGAGACCACCGCAAAGTAGATGGGCGTCGGATGCCGACCAGTGAAGAACAGATTGCCATCACGAGCCCGGATCGCGTACGACTCCGGGTTCAGGTCCGCTTTTGGCAGATCGCCATCTTGGCTAACGGCGCAGGTCCCGATGTAGAGCCCGGTCCCAGGAGCGGCCTGGCCATCCTCCTTGAGAGGGAGCTCAACGCCGCAGATGGCCTGCACATAGCGGCGCAGTTCCTTGGCCGCCAGCTTCTCTCGCGCATGGGCTTTGGCCGGGATCACGACCGTGGCCCGGGCCTTGCCGCCCTTCACCAGGACAATGTCCGTTGCCGGAGTCGTGAGACCTGTCACGAGCGTGAGAGCAAGTAGAATGATACGTCTATTCATCGCGATCTCCTGACGCAGATGCGGGTAGGTGGGGGGGAGCAAGTCGGCCAACCATACCGCCCCGCTCCGG
>JABGQJ010000283.1 GCA_018648945.1 Victivallales bacterium | reverse complement strand
CTTCGACCAGAACCTTGGCCGATGGTACCGAGGCTGCGCCTGGAAGGTCTTCTTCTACAGCACCGAAAGCGACAAAACGGTCTGCATTGTGACCCACAACCCGGCATACAACACACCGGAGAAGCCGTCCTCCTGGCATCCGGACCCGCACCCGCAGTTCGTGGCAAACGACCGCTACATTGTCTCCACCCTGAACATCGGCGGCGCAATGAACGTGCTCGTCACCCCCGTTGCCCCGCTTATGGAAGCGGTCAAGTAGAGCGGCGGGCTAGTGGTGCTGAAGGGCGATGCGGGCGACGCTGCCGGTCAGGGGCGCTATGGTACGGGGCCCGGCGCGTGGCCAGTTTCCTGGCCCGGCAGACGAGGGTCGGCTGATGCCGCCGGACCAATCTGTACTGGAGAGCGATGAGCATTCGTGGCGCAATTCTAGGGCTTCTTGGCGCGGCGTTGGTGAGTGGCGTCTGCTACTTCAACGACGAGGTCATCCGCCAGGGCATGCTGGTGCCACACCTGATGCCGGTGGCGGTCTACGGCAGTCTTGTGCTGTTCCTGCTCTTCCTGAACCCTTTGTTGCGGCGCGTGCGTCCGACCTGGGTCCTCCGGCGTGGCGAACTGGCGGTGATCGTCTGTCTGACGGTCATCGGGTGTTCCATCGCCAGCTGGGGGCTGGTGCAGTTCATGCCCACCAGCACGATGATGCCCCATTACTTCAACAAGACGCAACCGGGCTGGCAAGCCGAAGAGATCCTCAAGTCCGCACCTCCCCAGATGCTGGTGAACGTGACCGAGGAGAATGAGGATGCCGTGCTGACTGCCTACACCAGCGGCATGAGCCAGGGCAAGGAGCATATCTCCTTTGGCGAGGTGCCCTGGTACGCCTGGCTGCCAACTCTGGCGTTCTGGGTGCCGCTGATGATCTGCCTGTTGCTGGCGACCTCGTCGCTGGCGATTGTCTTTCATCGGCAATGGGTGCGGCACGAGCAACTGCCTTATCCCATCTCGGTCTTCGCTCACTCGCTTCTGCCCGGCCCGGGCAAGGCCCGAGGGGGCGTGTTCCGCCAACGGGCCTTCTGGGTGGGGGCGTTGCTGCTGTTCTGCATCCACATGAACAACTACCTCTGCCGCTTTTGGCCAGACGTCCTGATTCCCGTGCGGCTCTGGCTGGATTTCACCCCGCTCAGCACCATGGTGCCGACTTTGATCCGGGGGCAGGGGGGGATGCTTCTGCGCCCGACTCTGTACTTCGCCGTGATCGCCCTGGCCTATTTCATCCCCTCGGATGTTTCGTTCTCCATGGGGACGATCCCCTTCATCTTCTGCTACATCCAGGGCACGCTGGCCGGCTACGGGATCATGCTCCGCCAGGGCAACCACCTATCGACCAAGCTGGAAGCGTTTCTGTTTACCGGGGGCTACTTCGGCATCATGCTGATGGTGTTCTACACGGGGCGCCACTACTACATAAACGTGCTCCGGCGCAGCGTGGGCATGCGGTCTCGGGAGCAGGTGGAACCCCATGTGGTCTGGGCCATGCGCATCTTCATGGTAGCCACTGTCGCGTTCGTGACGCAGCTGAGCATGGGGGGGCTGGACTGGCAGCTGTCGCTGCTCTACACCGGCATTGCGTTCATGATCTTCATCGTGGTCAGCCGGACGATTGCCGAGACCGGCGCGTTCCACATTGGCAGCGAGATCTTCCCGGGTGCAATCATCATCGGCATCTTCGGGGCGGCGGCCCTGGGGCCGCGGTCGATCATCATGATGTTCCTCCTATCTGCGGTCCTGCTGGGTGCGCCGGGGTGGTCCTCCATGCCCTTCCTGGTGCAGGGGCTGAAACTGGCGGACATGTCGGAGGTGCGCATCGGGCGGCTGACCAAGTGGATCTTCATTGCCCTGGGCTTGAGTCTGCTGATCTCGCTACCGATGACCATCTACTGGCAGTATGACCAGGGCGTCCCCAAGGGAGGGTGGCCACGCTCGTTGAGTTCGTTCCCCTTCGAGACCTTGGTCAAGACCAAGCACCAGCTAGCGGCGCAGGGGAGCCTGCTCCAGTCCGAGGCGGTGTCCGGCTGGGGGCGGTTTGCGGCCATGCGCCCGACCGGGCCCTGCATTCTGGCCTTCTTCATCGCGGTGGGCTTGGCCCTGGGCATCGGCTTTGGCCGGCTGCGCTTCCGGAACTGGCCCTTCCATCCGGTGGTGTTCGTCTTCCTTGGCGGGCATCAAGCCAAGATGATGGGGGTATCGTTCCTCATCGGCTGGCTGGTCAAAGCGCTGGTGAACAAGTACGGCGGCGCGCGCGTCTACCAGGCCACCAAGCCCTTCATGATCGGCATTCTCGCCGGCGAGATGACCGCGCGCCTCGTGCCCATGCTGGTGGGGAGCATCGTCTACTTTGTCACCGGCCAGAGCCCGCAGCAGTACTTCGGCTAGCTCCGGCGGGTGATTTCGAGGCAGCAGGCCTCCAGGGCGAGATGCTCCGGAACGTTGGCGGTAAGGCAACGGATCAGGTGGGCGACGTGGCCGACGGCGGCGTTGGCCCCCGCGTAGGAGGGGACGGTGCGGAGTTCCTCGGGGACGATGGCCAGGATCTCGGGGTGGGGGATGGCGTCGTCACCGATGCCCGCGGCGCGTAGCGTCTGCTGGAGAAACCAGGTCTGGATGGCATCGTTGATGCCATCGCGCCGGCGGAGGTATTCGGCTTGCACCTGGGCCTTGCGCTGGTCTTCAAGCTTCTTGCGGAGCTTGGGATCGTCCCCGGCGATGCTGTCCCAGCGTTCGTCCCGCTCGGACTCGATCTGCTCGTCGGCCTCGGCCTGGAGTGTGGCGTACACGGCTTGGAGCCGGCCGGCGCCCTTGAGCGCCACCGCCGCTCCCGCCTCGGGCTGGAGCGACCCGAGAATGGGGAAGACGCCGTGCTCGAAGGCGAGCGGGTAGCGGTTGTGATTGGTGCGCAGGGAGACCAACTGGCAGCGCGAGCGAATGGTGGGCAGCAACCGGCGCGGGCGGGCGCTGTAGAGCACCAGTACCGTGCGCGGCGGGGGTTCCTCAAGGGTCTTGAGAAAGGCGTTCTGGGCTTGCTCGTTGAGGCAGTCGGCCTCGGCAATGACCCCGAACTTGTACCGGTCAGGGCCGGTGGAGAGCTTGATCTGGTGCTCGAATTCGCGCATTTTGTCTACCACGATCATGCGCGACTTGGATTCCGGCACCAGGTCGTTGCGTTCGCTGTAGTTGCCCTCGGCCAGTTGCCGGCAGTCCTTGCAGACCCCGCAGGCATCGCCTTCGACGGGTTCCTTGCAGGCGCAGACCTGCAGCCAGGCGGTGGCAAAGCGACCGAGCAGGTCCACGTCGTCGCCTTCGAAGAGGTAGGCCTGGCCGATGCGGTCTCTGCGCTTGGTGTGGCACAGCCGCTCGCAGAGCCCAGGAAACTGTTCGTGGAACTCAGCCAAGGGCATGGTCGAGGGCCTCCAGGATGGTCTGATGGATGGCGGCGGGATCCCCTTCGCCAGAGGTCACGAAAAACCGTTCCGGATGGCGTTTGGCGAGAGTCAGGAAGCCCTCGCGCACCGCTTCGTGGAACTGCCGGGACTCGGCCTCGATGCGGTCCACCGGGCCGTCGTCCTGGCGGCTGTGGACCCGGGCGAAGCCGGTATCGACGGTCACGTCGAGGAGGATGGTCAGATCGGGCCAGCGGTGGCCGAGGGTGAACTCGTGCAAGCGTTCGATGAAGCCGGCATCCAGCCCCCGCGCAAGGCCTTGGTAGACGGTCGTGGAGTCGGCGAACCGGTCGCAGAGAACCACCCCGCCCGCATCGAGGTGCGGCTGGATCACATGGCTCATGAGTTGCGCCCGGCTGGCCCCGAACATGAGCAACTCCGCCTCGTCCGAGACGGAATCCGGCCCGCCGAAATGCTTGATGAGGCGCCGCAATTCCTCGCCCAGGGGAGTGCCCCCCGGCTCGCGGGTCGTCAGCACATTTCTGTCCCGTTGGCGCAGAACATCGGCCAGCAGGCTGATCTGAGTGGATTTTCCGGCCCCCTCGGGACCTTCGAAGGTGAGGAGGAGGCCGGGTTCCGTTGGGACTTGGCGCAAAGCACACTCGCGGTTGAGGGGACGGGTCCTGCACCTTGCAGGAGTCAACCGAATATACTAGGTTCACCCGTTGTTCCCAACGCCCACCCGCCGGTGCCCCCGCCAAGATGCCGGATATCTGGAGCCGCCCCCCATGAGCCCGAAGAAGACCAAGGCCGCGAAGGCCGCAGCGAAGAGCCTGTTCCGCAAGGACGAGAATGCCTACGTCTCGCTCAAGAAGACCGAGGAACGCAAGCTCGAAGCCTACTGCCGGCAGTACATGGACTTCCTGAGCCAGGCCAAGACCGAGCGGAAGGCGCATGACCTTGCGGTGCTCGAAGCCAAGGCCCAGGGCTTCCAGGACATGGACGAGCTCCGGGCGGCGGGCACGGCGCTGGCGCCTGGTGCCAAGGTCTATCGCAGTTGCCGAGGCAAGACCCTGTTCCTCGCCGTGGTGGGCAACAAGCCCCTGGCCGAGGGGATGCACCTGGTGGGTGGACATACCGATGCGCCGCGCCTCGACGCCAAGCCCAATCCCATCTACGAAGACAGCGAGATGGTGCTGCTGGACACCCACTACTACGGGGGCATCAAGAAGTACCAATGGGTCGCCATGCCCCTGGCTCTGCATGGCGTCGTGGTGAAGCCGAACGGCGACACGGTCGCCATCACGATTGGCGAGGATCTCGCCGACCCCGTCTTCGTCATCACCGACCTGCTGCCCCATCTGGGGAAGGACCAAGCGGCGAAGAAACTGTCCGAAGGCATCTCCGGCGAGGGGCTGAATATTCTGCTGGCCAGTCGTCCCGATGCGGGCGCGGGCGACGATGTCAAAGAAAAGGTGAAGTCCCGCCTGCTCGGTATCCTCAATGAGAAGTACGGCATCACGGAGGAAGACTTCGCCAGCGCCGAACTGGAGATCGTCCCCGCTGGCCCCGCCCGTGAGCTGGGGCTGGACGCCTCCATGATCCTCGGTTATGGGCACGACGACCGCATCTGCGCCTATGCCGGGCTGCGTGGCCTGATCGATCTCGACGGGACCCCCGAATACACGGCGGGCGTGCTGCTCTGCGACAAGGAGGAGATCGGCTCGGTCGGGGCCACCGGCATGGACTCCACCTTCTTCGAGAATAGCGTGGCCGAACTGATGGCGCTGGCCGAGGGGGGCTACGACGGCCTCGCCCTGCGGCGCTGCCTGGAGCGGTCCCGGATGCTCTCCGCCGATGTGAACGTGCTGCACGATCCGAACTACCCCGACGTCAGCTCCCCCAACAACGCCGCCCGGATCAACCACGGCGTGGCCATCGCCAAATACACCGGTTCCCGTGGCAAGGGCGGCTCAAGCGATGCCTCAGCCGAGTTCATGGCCGAGATCCGCCGCATCTTCGACGCGGCCGGGGTCGCCTGGCAGATGGCGGAACTGGGCAAGGTGGACCAGGGCGGCGGCGGCACCATCGCCATGTTCCTGGCCCGCTACGGGATGGATGTGGTGGATTGCGGCGTCGGTGTGCTCAGCATGCATGCGCCCTGGGAAGTGGCGAGCAAACTGGACACCTACATGACCTACAAGGCCTATCGCGCCTTCCTGGCGGACGCCCGCTGAGCGGAGACCATGCTAAGCGTCGTCATTCCATGCTACAACGAGGGCTCCCGGTTGGGGCCGATGCTGGACCTGGTCCGAGCCCATGTCGAGCTCGGCTGGCAGTGGATCTTCGTGGACGACGGGTCCAGCGATCGCACCGCGGCTGTGGTCCGGGATCTGGCGGCGGACACGCAGGCCGAGGTGGTGCTGGTCCAGCACGAGCGCAACCAGGGGAAGGGGGCCGCCGTGCGCAGTGGCTTCGAGCGGGCGGACGGTGCCTTGGTGGGGTATGTGGATGCGGATCTTGCCGCTTCCCCCCTGCAGTTCCAGCCGTTTCTGGCTAGTGAGGAGCTGCGGGCAGGGCGGGAATTGCTGCTCGGGATTCGTCTGCTGACCGAAGAGAAGAGGGTCGATCGCACCTTCTTCCGACATCTCATTGGCCGGGTATACCAGACCTATGTGTCCAATCTCACCGGCCTGACCGTGTATGATTCGCAGTGCGGCTTCAAGCTGCTCAGTGCGGCCCGGGCCAAGGAGATCGCGCCGGAGATGCACTGCCGCGGCTTCGCCTTTGATGTGGAGCTGATCATGGTGGCTCGCGACCTGCACCAGATGCGGATCCGGGAAGAGCCGATCCACTGGCGCGAGCAAGGGGACAGTCGCGTGATGCCGCACCACGCCCTGTCTATGTTCTTCGAGATCCTGGGCATCCGTCGCCGGCTGATCGCTCACCGGCGGACCAGGGGGGACGGGGGATGAAGACGCACGCCGAGTTCACCCTGATCGAATTGCTCGTGGTCATCGCCATCATCGCCGTGCTGGCGGGAATGATCCTGCCAGCCCTGGCCTCGGCCCGGCACAAAGCCCGGCAGACGGAGTGCAAGGGCAACCTGCGCCAGTTGGGGATCGCGATCACCCTCTATGCGGGGGACTCCAAGGATCATCTGCCTTGCTGTTCGCGACTCAGCGATGGCTCCCTCTTTGGCCTGCCTGGCCTGCGCACGGTCCTGAAGAGCCACGCGCAAGAGCCCCGCCTCTACCATTGTCCCGTCGATCAGGGAGAGGAAGGGCTGTTCGAGACCGAGGGCACCAGCTACGAGTGGAATACCTTCCTGAACGGGCGCTTCATCGACCGGGCGACCTTGCGCGTGGCGGGGCTCGAGTTGGCACCGCCACTGTTGGGGGACGCCGAGAAGTTCCATCCCCCCAGCGGGCGCAACTACCTGTATTCGGACGGTCGCGTGACCCAGTCCCTGGAGATGCTGATCAATGAGTGACGACGCCCATCCCGCTCTGGTCTGCGAAGGGCTCTGCAAACGCTACGGGCAGCACGACGTGCTGCGGGACGTCAGCCTGCAACTGAACGCAGGACAGGTCTTCGGCCTCCTCGGGCCCAACGGCGCGGGCAAGACCACCCTGATCCGGATCGTGCTCGGACTCGCCCTGCCCAACACGGGCGCGGTACGTATTTTCGGGCGGGACCTGTTCACGGATCGACGGCAGGTCATCCGGGAAGTCGGGGCGGTGGTGGAGGCCCCCACCTTCTTCCCCTACCTGAGCGCCTTTGAGAACCTGCACTATCTCGTGTCCTTGACCCGAGCCCTGCCCCGCGAACGCATTCTCGAAGCGCTGGGCGCGGTGGGCCTGGCCCAGGTCCCCGACCAGAAGGTGGGGACATTTTCCTACGGGATGAAGCAGCGCCTGGGGATCGCCCAGGCCCTGCTCCCGGATACCAGGTTGCTGATTCTCGACGAGCCAACCAACGGGCTCGATCCCCACGGCATCGCCGGCATGCGCTCTCTGATCCGGCGCATCGCCCGCGAACGGGGCATCGCGGTCCTGGTCTCCAGTCACTTGCTTGGGGAGATCGAGCAGGTCTGCGACCGTGTGCTCATCCTGCATCACGGCGAGAAGGTGATGGATGCGAGCATGGAGGAGTTGCAGGGGCGGGACGCGGAGGTCGAGATCCTGATCCAGCCCGACCCCGAGGCAGTTGCCAAGGCAGCACTTGGGGACTGTCTCGAAAGCCTGGACGCCAGGGAGGACAGCTGGCAGGTCTTGCGCCTCAAGCTTCCCGAGGCCCGGGTTCCCGCCGTCGTCCGCCAGTTGACGGAGGCCGGGGTGGACATCCACCGGGTCCGCCGACGGACCCGCAATCTGGAAGAGGTCTTCCTGGAACACACCGAACGCGGAGAGAGCGATGTTCGCATTGATTCGTTTTGAGCTGCGCAAGCTGACTGCTCAGAAACGCAGTCTGGCGGGCTTCGGGGCCATCATCTTCATCAACCTGCTCTTCGTCTGCGCCTTCATCATGCGCAACCGCAAGTTCGGGCACAAGGCTGTGCCTGGCTTGGAAGACCGCCTGATCAGCGAATTCGTGAACGCCTATGTGTACACGGAGACCATCCTGGCCCCGTGCATGTTCGTGCTCTTCCCCATGGTGCTGACGATCCTCGGTTGCCATCTGCTGGCGGGGGAGATCGAGGTGGGACAGGCCCGGCTAGTGGCCTGCCGCAGCGTGTCCCGTTGGCAGATTGTCCTGGCCAAGTTCGTCTCGCTCTGTGCCTACTCCGGGGCCATGCTGCTTGTCCTGCTGGTCACCAGCTACGCCGTCTCCGCGCTGGTTTTCAAACCCACCGGCGACCTGGTGGGCATGGGCCACATGTACATGATCAAGCCCGGCGTCTACATCCACCCGGCCAGCGATGTCCCCTGGCGGATTCTCCTCTCGTATCTCTTTGCCTGGCCCATGCTGATGGCCGTCGGAGCGTTGGCTCTGATGCTCAGCCTGGCCACTCGGCAATTCACCTCGGCGGCCATCCTCACCAGCACGTCCTACTTCTGCAGCTACATCGTCGGCGGCATCCCCTTCCTTTCGGCCATCCATCCCTTCCTGCCCACCAAGTACCTGCCATTCTGGCGCTTGCTGATGTACCCCGACGTCCCCTGGCACCGGGTCGGCAGCTACGCCTTCTGGACCTTCGGCTACACCGGCCTCTTCCTCGCCGTCGCCATCGCCGTCTTCAACGCGCAGGAATTGTAGGACTCCCTCGCGCAGAGGCGCAAAAGCAAGCCTTGGGAACAGAGAGCCCGAACTTGCGCCGCGCCGCGCACGGGTAGGGGGAGAGGGGGCCAGGGGACACCGGCCTTTCGCCGCTCTTGCATCGGCAGGCCAAGTGTTCGTCACCAACCAAGCAACAGCAGGATTCGAACCCAAGGGACTGGCGAAAGCTGAGAGGGGAACCTTATTACCTCCCGTCGCACTATCTCCTCCATGGACCGACGCTGTGCTTGAGAGTCTCCACATCCGCAATCTGGCCCTGGTGGTCGAGCTCGACATTGAGTTCGGCGCTGGTCTCAATGCCGTGACCGGGGAGACGGGCGCGGGCAAATCGCTGATTC
>JABGQJ010000282.1 GCA_018648945.1 Victivallales bacterium | reverse complement strand
CCGACGGCCGTGAGTTCGAGGCGGCCGTGGTATGTAAAGGCCCGGATGGCCGAGGGGTCAATCGCTTGCCGAGGAGAACTCCCGCCTAGGACGCCCTGCCCTCTCACAAACGCCCGGCCATTCCAGTCCCTACCGACGGCGGCGGATCGGAGCATTTCGTCAAGGAGCGGTGACGCGTTACCGTCACTGGCAACGAGCACCGCCGGCCCTGCAGAGGTGGCCCACGACAGACAACGGGCGCGCCCCGTCCCGAGTGGCTCCCAGAACACCGTGTGCTCGGGGCCGCCAGCGACCGAGAACCGCACGCCGCCGCGTGTCTTGGAGGTGAGGTCCGCTGCGACCACGTTTCCCACGCCGACGTGGATCAGCGTGACAAACCGCATCGGCAGGGCGCCCTCCCTCTCAGCCTTGAGCAGATACACAGTCTTCGCCGTTCCCGCCACCGAGAGCGCCTCCACCGCAAAGCTCGATCCCAGGCTAACGAGCGCGGCCCGCCCCGCACCGCGGGTCACAACTGCACCAGCACCATCGACCTGTGGCGCAACATCATCGCAATGCGCTTGCCACACCAGGTCGGCTGGACCTTCTCCCTCGATGTCGTCGATGACGACGAGCCAATCGGGCTTGAGGAAGAGTACACGGCGGCGTGCGGTCACGGCACCGTCGCGCCAGCCCCGGTGATCGGCGTGGATGTAGTCCAGCGTCTCGGACGTGAACCAGTTCCGCAGCGACCCGGCCACACGCCGCAGCTTCTCTCCCTTCAGAAGCACATGGTTAGCTTGTCGCGGCGTGCGTCCGAACCCATCCGGGTAGCCGCGCATGTAGCCGTTGTAGCCAAGCAACTTCCGCAGCAGCGGCTCGCCATGGGACCAGAGGTTGATGCTCAGCATCTCCCACCCCGAGTGGAAGACTTTGTCGGAGCCGCGGAACGGCATGGCGACCACGGTGGCGGTGTGGTCCCAGCCGCTGCGCAGTACGACCCACCCGCCCTCGGCGACGATGTGCGAGGTCCTCTCGGGTGGCACCGCATCGAGTTCTCGGAAACGCTGCGCCGCCGCGACAGGATTGTCCGGATGCAGGACTCGGGCCCCCGCTTCGAGGTACTCATCCGACACCTCAGGCGCAAAGGTCTTGAAGCGGCCATCCAGGAACGCCAAGGCCGCCCATCTGCACGTGGACGACAGCGGGGCAGCAGTCCGCGAGACATCGCCGAACGGCAACGGCTCACAGCCCGGCGCGGCGATCTGGAGGAACAGCTCCAGGAACCTGAGCATGTTCGCCTCAAACCGTGGCGGCAGCGGCAGCTTGGCATGGCGGAAGGTGTTGAAGCAAGTCTGCAGCTGCCCCGCAACCTGGCCGCAGTAGCTGTAGCTGTACTCGTCAAAGCCGGAATCCGGCATCACGACCCAGTCTGCGTGTTGACCGATCCCGGCCGTTGCGTGTGCCAGCCACTCCTCGGCTTCGCTGAACTCCGGGAAGTAGGCGGCGATCACGAGCAGTCCCTCCAACTGGTACAGGAGCCAGTTCCCGTAGCCAAAGCAGTTGTACGGCACCCACGGCCCGACCGGGACAGTCGTGTAGCGCAGGAACCGAGCGCGCTCGAGCATGGCCTTGGCAAACGCCGTGTGGTCGGCATCGCTCCATTCCGGAGATGGGCTGACCTGGGCGTAGGATTCCACCAAGAACGGCACTTGCGCACCGCATCCGAGCGGGTGCAACATGCCGCCTGCCTTGCTGTTCCGAGCCTTCCCGAGCGGTGGGCGGTTCGCATGGTAGTAGGGCATGAACGCGTCTCGGACCGCGCGGGCCCACTTCTCGTCGCCCGTGTTCCAGTAACTGCCGGCCCACCGCAACATGGGAGTGCTCGGAGGAGAGGACACCGCCAGATACGGGGCCTTGAACGCGCCATCCGGCGTGAAGTGTGCCACGTAGGCGGCCTTCGCCCCGCCAACCAGCTTGCCTGAGCCAGGCTTTCTGAACCCCCAATACAGGCTCGGAACGTAATCCGCGAACTTCGTCCGGGCCCGTTTCGCCAGCTCGGCCGTAGTCCGGATCCCGAGCTCAGGCTGCAATGCAGCCAGCAGCTCGGCGTCGGTCAGTTCCCGACGCATGGGCAGGTAGCCGGACGCCTTCAGTTTGGCATAGTCGGCATCCTTGATGACCTCTCCTGCGATCTCGACCCCGCCCGCCACCTTGCGTTCGGGAACGGCCTCGCCCGGCGGATACGGGCCAGAGCGCATGGGGGCGGGGGTAGGCGGCGTTGAACGGACTCGGATGTTCGCGTCCCGTCCCGTATCGGCACAGACCGCAGTCGTCGCTGCAAGAAGCATGCTGGTTAGCCCCGTCAATGACCATGTGCCGTGCATATGCATTCCTAACGCCGTTGGTACAACAAGGTCGGACACCCCATCTAGGCTAACGGTACCGGGTTCTGCCGCCCACGCAAGCCACCCACTGTCCGATCCGACCGATCCGACCCAGTCGTCCGATTCCCCTCTTCCCTGGGGTACCAGCGCCCTGCCCCCAAAGACGCGCCAGACAGGCGACTCGCGGAACTGCCTCCGGCGAGACCTGGCAGGGATAGGCCCTGCCACTATATTCCCCGGCATTGCATGATCTCTGCCATACCCCAACCCTAGCGTAATGGATCTTCCCATGGCCATGAAAGAACGCGCCCAGCAGTTCCTTGAGAAGCACAAGCTCCTGGCCGACGCCATCGACGTCGATGCCGTGATCCACGAGTTCGTCTCCGAGATGGAGAAGGGGCTTGCCGGCGAGGATAGCTCTCTGGCCACCATCCCGACCTACGTGTCGGTCGATAACCCGGTCCCGGCCAACACGCCGGTGATCGTCATGGATGCGGGCGGCACCAATCTGCGCGTGGCCACCATTACCTTCGCCGAGGATGGCAGCTACGAGATGGCCAACTTCCACAAGGCCCCCATGCCCGGCACCGACGGCTACGTCACCAAGGAGGAGTTCTTCGAACGCATGGCCGACTTCCTGATGCCAGTGATCGACGACTCCGACCGGATCGGCTTCTGCTTCAGCTACGCCACCGAAGTCACCCCCGAGTGCGATGGCAAGCTCATCCACTGGACCAAGGAAATCCAGGCTCCCGATGTGGTCGGCGAGTATATCGGCAAGAATCTAACGGATCGGCTGGAAGCCCGCGGCAAAGGCGGCAAGAAGGTGGTCATTCTCAATGACACCATCGCCACCCTCCTGGCTGGCAAGAGCGTCGGCGGCGCCCGCCAATACGAGACCTACCTGGGCGTGATTGAGGGAACTGGTTCCAACTCGGCCTACGTCGAGCAGAATGCCAAGATCACCAAGAAGAGCGACCTGCCCGCAGGAACCATGGCGATCAACCTCGAGTCCGGTGCCTTTGCCAAGTGTCCCCGCACGGACATTGATCTCGCGTTTGATGCCACCATGCCCTCGGAGGGCAAGCAGAAGTTCGAGAAGATGATCTCCGGCGGCTACCTCGGGGGGGTGGGACTCTACGCCATGAAGGCGGCGGCGGTGGAAGGTCTGTTCTCCGCCACGGCAGCCGACCAGGTCACGGCGTGGGAAGAGCTTGAGACCAAGACCATGGACGACTTCCTCTGGAATCCCTACCGCGAGAGCATCTTCAATACGCCCGACTTCAACGACGAGGACCGTGAGTTGGTGATGTGCATCACCGCCGCCGTGATCCGTCGCGCGGCGTTGCTGGTCGCCATCAATGTCGCCGCCCCTGCCATCAAGAGTGGCGCGGGGATGAGCCCCCTCCACCCCGTTTGCGTGGTCATGGACGGCTCCACCTACTACAAGACCAACAACCTGAAGAGCATGACCGAGGCCTATCTCCGCCAGATTCTTGGCAGCCGCGGCATCTTCTTCGACACCATTCAGGTCGATGAAGCACCCGTGATCGGCGCCGCCGTGGCCGGGCTGACCGTCTAACTTCCCTGCTGTATTCCGTTCCGTGCAGAGGACGGGAATGCTCATTTCCTTTTTGCGCGAATCAACGAGGCCCCCTGCACGATGGACATCCGACCGTTTCTGGACGACCTGGAAAGCCGTATCGACCCCGCCGTCGAGGACCAGCTCTGGCAAGACTGGACCACCTTCACGATGGGCGAGTTCACTGGCGATCTCTTCAGCCCCACGCGGGCGACGAAGAGCGCTCCGACTGTGCAATGGCCGAGCGTGCGCGTGAACCAGGCTCTCAATGACTACGACTGCATGCTCCTCCAACAGCTGGCCGGTTGTTCGGGTACCCTTGCCGGTGGCCGGGGCCAGTTGCTCAACGCGCGCTGCAACTACGGGTCGAGCATCCTGCCATCCCTGTTCGGCGTGAAGCTCTTCGTGATGGATGATGTGTACAACACCCTCCCCACCTCCGAACCCATCGAAGGCGGGGCCGATGCCATCCGGAAGTTGGTCAAGCAGGGCGTGCCCGATCTCGCCGCCGGCTACGGCGAGCAGGTGATGGAGATGGGGCAACGCTTCGTCTCCATCTTTGCCGACTACCCCAAGATCGCCAAGCATGTCAGGATCTTCCATCCGGACATGCAGGGGCCGATGGACGTATGCGAAGTGATCTGGGGCAGTGGTATCTTCCTCGAGTTCTTCGACAATGGCGACCTCGTCCACCAGCTCCTCGACCTCATCTGCGACACCTACATCGCCTTCCGCCGGAAATGGCTGGAGATCATCCCCACCGAGGGCGACACCGACACCCATTGGACCATGATGCACCGGGGGCACATCACCCTCCGGGACGATTCGGCCATGAACCTCTCCCCGGAGATGTTCGGCGAGTTCATCGCCCCCTACAATCAGCGTCTACTGAGCGAATTCGGCGGCGGCGTGGACCATTTCTGCGGTCGGGGCGACCACTACATGGAACAGCTCACCGCGCTTGATGGTCTATATGCCATCAACATGTCGCAGCCCGAATACAACGACATGGAGACGATCTACTGCCACACGGTGGACAAGGGCGTGCCGATCATCGGCCTGCCCCGTCCAGAGGCGGAACGTGCCGTGGCCGCCGGTCGCGATCTCCACGGTCTGGTACACACCGCCTAGCTCCAAAGGAATCACATGCGCGAAGAAACCGCCATCGTCTATGGTGTGAACCCCGCCTTTGAGGCGATCATCGCCGGCCGCCGCAAGGTGCTGACGGCCTATCTCAATCGCTCCACTGCCATCAGCCCACGCCTGCGCAAGCTGACGGCGGTCCTCAAGAACTATGGGATCCCCCACGAGTTGGTCGAGAAGGGCAAACTCATGGAGTTGGCGAACACCCGGGAGCACCAGGGCGTCGTCCTGGTCACCGAACCCTACCCATACATCCCATATGCCGAACTGATCGGCAAGCCCCGTCTCGTCCTGCTCGACAACATCGAGGACCCGCACAACGTGGGTGCCATCATCCGTTCGGCGGAGGTCCTTGGTTTCGATGCGGTCCTGCTGCCCAAGCGTGGTGTGCCGGGGGCCCTCCCCTCGGTTGCGAAGGTCAGCGCCGGCGCCCTTGACCACCTCGCCATCGCCAAGAACTGCTCGACCAACCAATACGTGAAGATCGCCAAGGACGAAGGCTACCACATCGCGGCCCTCCACAGCAAGGGCGAGACCACGGTCGAGGAACTGCAGCGGCGGCTTCCCGACAAGCTCCTCCTGGTCGTGGGCGGCGAGAACAAGGGCGTGCGCCAGTTCATCCTCAACGAAGCGGATGACGTCGTCAGCATTCCCCGTCGTGGGCGGGTGTCCTCGCTCAACGCCTCGGTCGCGGCCGGAATCGCCCTGGCGGCCTTCGCAGGGGATTAGGAAAACGGCATTGCCAGAATGCCGCAGACCCCGCTGCCCAAGATCACCAGGATCGGGTTGAGCTTGTAGCGCAGCAGCCCAACCAGAGCCAGGACGAAGATGGCGACCGACCAAGGGTTCAGCGCCGCCACCCCCTGGCTCCAGTCGGCGCCCGTGGCCAGGAATGCCTGCGTCGCGACCGTCACCGCCGCCACCGCCAGCAGCCCGGTGACGACCGGGCGGATGAAATGGAAGGTCACGATCTTGCCCGGATGGCTCCGGTAGCGGAAAAAGGCGGCGGACACCGCCAGGACCAGGGTCAGTGACGGCAACGCCACCCCCAGTGTCGCCAAGGCCGCACCGCCCACACTGGACGATACGTTGTAGCCGACGAAGGTCGCCGAGTTCACCGCGATGGGGCCGGGGGTCATCTCGGAGATGCCGAGAATGTCCACGAACTCGGCCGGGCTGAGCCACCCATTCGTGGCCAGCTCACGCTGCATGAGCGGGATCATGGCATAGCCGCCGCCGATGGTGAAGAAGCCGATCTTGGCAAACGTTGCGAGCATGCGGAGGTGAATCACTGGCTGGTCTCCTCAAGGCGCAGGACTCGCTCCGCGCATCTCTGCCAACCGTGATAGACCCCCAACCCCAGCAGGGCCGAGCCACCGATCAGGATGGCGGGATGCACACCTGTGAAGAGCATCAGGACCACTGCCACGGTTGCCAGGCCCCAGGTCACCCAGTCCAACAGCGAACGCTTCCCAATGCGAATTGCGGCCCGGAGGATGAGCGCAGCTACCGCTGGCCGGATGCCCATCAGCACGGCCCGGACAACCCGGTAGTCCTTGAACTGCGGCAGGACAATGGCGACGAAGAGAATCACGAGAAAGGCCGGCAGAATGACGCCAAAGGCGGCCATCAAGCCTCCCAAACGACCCCCAACCCGGTAGCCCAGCAGAGTCGCCGTGTTGATGGCGATCACCCCGGGCACGGACTGCCCCACGGCGTAGACATCGAGGATTTCCTCGTGCCCAACCCACTTCTTCTTGTCCGCCAGTTCCGCCTCGTACAGGGGCAGAATCGCGTAGCCGCCGCCGAAGGCGAACCAACCGACCTTGAAGAACGACAGGAAGACCTCCAGCGAAATGGGCATGGCGATCGATCCGAACGGGGAGTGGGGAGGGCCTCTACGCAGTGGCTTCTCACCCCTCGCTGGCCTTCCTCCTTGTCCGCACGAAGGCGCTCGCCAAGAAGCACAGATGCGCCCCTGTTTCCAGCACTTCCTCGAAGGCGATGTGCAGACGTTCCTCGCCGGGAATCCCCTTGAAGGCCCGCCGCTGCACGATCAAAGCCACCGCATAGCTGGCCACGGTGACGGCCAACGCCGACACCAGCCGCCAGTCCACCCGAGGCAGCACGGCCTTCCAGTCCGTGCGCCACGCCATGCGCAATCCAACCAAACCAATGATGGCGGTAAGCACATACACCCCGTTCTTGGTCCAGCCAAAGTGGATCTCACGCAGGAGGAACACCACCACCTGGGCGGCTACCAGGCCAATGAAAGCGCTTCGTTCCCACACGGCCCGCCCCAACCACGCGGCTGCAGCGATCGCCAGCACCGGGATCGCAATAGTCTCATGTAGCCCCTTGCCGTAGAACCAGGTGGCACCGCACACATCGGCCAACACGACCGCCACGGGCGGAATCAGCACCACCAGCAGCCAGCACCACGAGACTTCCGCTGGGACGGCCTTGATCAGCTTGCTCAGGAGGCGGAAGCGATCAGCCGCGCGCGTGGAGTTCTCGCCCGGCTCAGCTGGGACATTGTTCGATTCGGGTTCGGACATCCGGTCTGTCACCTTGAAGCTGGGTTCACTGATCCTGTCGGAGGTTGGTGCGCACCAACACGGATTGCATACTATCCAGTAACCTGAGGCAAACGCAAACCCACCGAAGCGGGGCAAGCACAGATCGTATTCGCCCATGGCCATAGTAGATTCTCTTGCCCGAAAACGCGTCAACCCAGAGTCCCCATGCCATCCGTTTCCCACCATACCTACGACACCGTGATCATTGGTGCGGGCCTCTCCGGCCTGGCCGCCGGCATTCGCCTGGCCCACTACGGCCAGCGCGTCGTCATCCTGGAGCGCCACCACTTTCCGGGCGGGCTCAACTCCTTCTACCGACGCGGTGGCGAGTGGATCAGCCTTGGCCTGCATGCGGTGACCAACTTCGCCCCCCGCGAGAACCGCCGCGCCCCCCTCAGCCGACTCCTGCGCCAGTTGCGCCTGCGCCGTGAGGATCTGGACCTCTGTCCCCAGAGCTTCTCGTTGGTGACCACCCCCGATGCCTCACTGCGCTTCACCAACGATTTCGCTGACTTCGCCGGGGACGTCGACCGCGTGTTTCCCGCCGAAGCCGACGGTTTCCACGCCTTGGTCGAACACATCCGCAACTACGACTCCCTTGCCCTCGATGCCGAGCATGAGTCCAGCCGTGACGTGCTGGGGCGTTTCCTCGCCAGCGCCGATCTGGTCGATGCCCTCTTCCAGCCGATCATGTACTACGGCAACGCCTGCGAACGCGACATGGACTTCGGGCAGTTCTGCGTGATGTTCCAGAGCATCTTCCTGGAAGGCTTCTGCCGCCCGCGCCGCGGCATGCGCCCGGTCATCAAGACCCTTCTCGACCGCTACCGCTCCTCCGGCGGCGAGCTCCGCCTGCGCTGCGGCGCCCGGGCACTCCTGACCGAAGGTGATGCCGTGCAAGGCGTGGAATTGGACGATGGCACCCAGATCCAAGCCCGCCGCGTGCTCTCCTGCGCGGGCTATCTGGAGACTCTGGGCCTCTGCCAGCCCCAACCACCCGCAGACCGACCCGAAGGGCAATTGGGCTACGCCGAGACCATGTTCATCCTCGACTGCGAACCCAAGACGCTAGGGCACGAGTCCTGCATCGAGTTCTTCCGCACCAGCCCCCGCTTCGACTACCGCGTGCCCACAGAGCTCTTGGACCCCACCAGTGGCGTGCTCTGCGCTCCCGGCAACTTCCAGACCGGTACGGAGGGCACCGAGCGCAACCAGTTGCGCGTGACCCAACTCGCCAGCCCCGCCCCCTGGTTTGCCCTCGCTCCCGATGCCTATGCCGAAGCCAAACGCGTCGCCATGGATCGTCAGTTGGCCTGGCTCGAAGCCCGCCTCCCCGGCGTGGCCGCCCACGTGGTGGACCGAGACATGTTCACCCCGGTCACCGTCCGCCGCTTCT
>JABGQJ010000281.1 GCA_018648945.1 Victivallales bacterium | reverse complement strand
CAACGGCTACTCTGGAGGCGCAATAGGTTCCTGTCAAGCCGTCTTGTTTGAGGACTCATGCAGGCCGCTCCGGGCTTGGATCACAGGGGCTGATGCGCGGACGAGACCAGGCCGCTGCGCCATTCGCCAGGCACCCGCACAGGCGACAACCGAGGCATTCTCATCGATGTGCCAAGTGGCAGGACATGGCCACTAGGCGATGAGAAGACCCGCCTCCTCCATGCCGTCAAGGGGAAGATTGCCTTCCTCCGCTTCCTGGCGGGCGGGAAGATGGAACTGCGCATCGCCACCATCGCTTTCAGAGCACCACCGCAATAGGGCAGGGGCAGCAGCACACCGCGTCCCCGTGGAGGGCCAGGAATGGCCCCGGGCTCCCTGCGGCCATCGTGGGCGCCACACGCAGCCAGTGGCCGGATCGCTGAGCTCTATCTCGCCTGGGCCGCTGCCAGCCGCTCGGGGAAAAGCAATTGCAGCATCGTCAGCGTCTCCGGCGTCGCCTGTGGATGCCGGGAAATCGCGACGATCAGAGCGTCGATGCTCTCGCTTGCGCCGTGGTGCCGTCCCCCCGCCACGTATGTCCACTGGCTCATTCTGGAGAGGTCTGCCTTGCTTTCGACCAGCGCCTCGACGGCCCCCTCCAGATCGCCCAGGCGGATGCATGCGTCAGCCCGGCAAAGGTGGATCTGCTCGCGGTAGCGGAAGGGCTTGCCGAGCTTCTTGGCGTGGTCGATGACTTGGTCCTCGTACCCCGGCACCGAGTTGAGCTCCAGAACCAGGGCATGGGTCTGGTCGTTGCTCCGACCTGGGCCGCCGCTGAAACCATACAGATAGGAGAGGAGATGGCGCTCCATGAGCGCCGCCTCCAGGGAGTCGCCAGCCTGGTCGAGAACGTGCTTGATCATGAAACCGATGCGGGGGCTGCCCCGAAGCCAGTAGAGCTGCCAAGCAGCCGTCACACGAGCCTCGGGGTCAGCAATCTCGGCAAGACGCTCGACCTCGGGAAAGAAGCGGTACGCGCTGTACTGCTCCCAGTTGTCGATCTCCTGCACATGGGTCATCGTCTTGAAGGCCTTTGTCATGTCGTATTCGTAGCGGTACTTGCTCCGGTCGTGGTGCTCGGAGAGGAAGTCGATCAGCACGCCATGGCGCGGGAAGGTCTTCACCAACGGCGCAACACGTTTCTTGTTGTAGCTCCAAGCGGACTTCCAGGTATTGCCTTTCGTCGGCTTCCAGCAGTAGTGCAGGCGGAGAAGCGCCAGCGCCTTCTCAGTCTGGAACTGCGACTCCCTCTCCGGCAGGGCCAACTCCTCGATGCCGGGGATCTTCCCTGGCTCCATGGCGGCGACTCGGGCGATACGTGCAGCGATCTCGTCGTTGGTGATGGCCCGATCGACCGGGGCCTCCTGCATGAAGGCCCAACCAATAGGGCCAAGATAGGCCGCGACCCGGCCCTGGAAGGCGTCCGGAACGTCCGTCTCGCCTTCCCTCATCCAGTGGGCAAAGGACTGCACGACGGCCTCCCGCCGCCGCATGTCCACCATCGTGTCCAAAATCAGGTCTGCCGCGTCGGGAGCATCGGCGAAACGTACCCGGCAGATGCGGTCCCCAAGGTACACGCTGTCCTCGGGCGCAGCGTCGCGCAGAGCCAACATGGCTTGACGGAGGATCGGGACTGCGGCGGCCGCATCCTCTCCCTCGGCAAGCAGTTGCAGGCCCTTTGCCACATCCGCACCGCGCGTCCCGCCCAGCAGGGACGTCTCGCGAATAACTTGATTGGGATCGACATAAATGTTGTCGAATGCCTTGTAGTCGATACGCCCATTCAGACGGCGCAACGATTCGGCCCCCGCCGCATAATCCTCGCCAGCCCAGCAGCCGAACAGCCGGATCGTCTCCCAGAATCTGGCCGGGTACTTCTCGCTATCCCTCTCAGCGTAGCCGTCGCATACCATCTTCAGGGCATCCAGAGCACCGGGGAGGTCCATGACTCGCGGCCACGAGCCGATTCGCGTCCGAATCTCGCGCAGGGACAACCAGTACTGATGGGGGGCATAGGAGTCGAAACGCTTGGTCCGAGCTGCCTCGAGTCCATGCTGGTACACCCAGTCCGCCTCGCCACCCCACCTGGACTGGTAGGCCCAACGCAGCTTGGCGTAGGCGTCGCCCCAGTCAATCTGCGCCGCGACGGCTCTGTCGAACCAGAATCGGACGGATTCGTCCGCATGGCCAGCCATGGCAATGGTGATCATCTCGGTGGGGGCTTCAGGAAACTCCGGATGCAGTTTCCAGGCAGCCATGAGCTCCTTCTTGGCGATCGCCAGATGCCCCGCAAAGCCCTTCCAGCCCTGCTTCGTCACTCCGCCCGCCATGCTCGTGCCACGCTCTTCCCAACCGGCGGTGATGTGGTAGCGTCCCGTGTAGTAGGCTCGCAGCCACGGATCGACATTGGGCGTCTTCTCCATCTCCCCGATGACTCGCTTCTCCTGGGAGAAGGACATTCCGTTCCAGTCGGTATTGAGCAGCAAGCGGGCCAGACGTTGCGCGCCGCTGCCGAACTCCGGTTCCGCAGTGGCCGCCGCGAAGAGAGCGGCCTGTCTCTCGTAGAGCTGCGGAAGCTGCGCCTTTGCTTGCCCACGGGCTCCCCCGACGGATTTGATGTGTCGTCTCAGCGCGGCCAGCTTGGCCGAAGCGGGATAGCTGCTGTCCCGCAGTGCCTCCCAGGCCGGTGCCCACAGCGGCCCGGAGGCCACGCTTCCCTCGAGGTAGTGGGTGAAGTTCGCCACTCGGTACAGAAGGAGAGGATCATGACAGCCCAGTGACTGGATGTAGTAGGCCTTCTCGCGCAGTGCCATCAGGAGCCCGAAGGACTGGTCGCCCATCAGGCGCCGAGCCCACATATCCTGGAGCTCAAACACGGCGGCGTCCCACTTCGGATCGTGGTGGCCATGGGCCTCGTACTGCCGCTTCATGGAGGCCCGGTAAAGCGTCCTCAGACGGTCCAGATGCATGGTGTCGGTAACTACGCCATCGCCGCTGGGAAACGGCTTGCCGGCTGGTGCCGGACGCACGCGCCGGAGCTCGGTCTTCGCGCCTTCCACCAGCCACAGAGCGAAGCGGTCTGCCGCTGTGTCTCCGCCCATCCCGGTCAGATCCGCCACCTCTCTTGCGCCGTCCGGCGCTCCGAACTCGAACACTCCTCGGGGTGCTTCCCAAGCCAGATCCCAGTCCGCGAAGGCAAGCTCCAGCCGGATGCGTGAGGGCGCTGCCCGTTCACGGCTCCTCCCCGAGGCGACCAGGAAGAGAGGGAGGGTCGGTTCCTCTGTCGAGAGATAGAGGAGATAGGTGATGCCCCGGGCTTTGGCCGAGAGCCTATGTGAGGGGGTGCCATGGAGCCTCTTCACACCGTCGTAGCGCACGTTCCCTGCCGGAAGAAGCCCACGCAACGAGTGCTTCCCCAGCCAGAGGCTCACCAGCCCTCGCCTGCTCTGCAGCAACCGCAGAGGCTGGGGGCAGCGGTAGAGCAGACTGGCATCGTACTTGGAGACATCCGTCTTCTGGTACGCGCCGGCCTCCTTCACGTAACGAATCCATGCCGGCCCGGTGGAGACTGTGTATTCGGCAGTCTCGCCCTTCTGTTCTACCCGGAATCGCGTCGGTCGTGCTGCCTGGATCGACACTTCCGCGCCGCGCATGTTGTAGAGCTCCACACCCTCCTGCGACAGGATCACACGCTGCCTTTGCACCAGGGAGATGGCTTCCGCCTTCCGGAGCACGGCATCGGCTTTGTCGATCAGCTCCTTGCTCTTCGCATCCGGCCTCGCCTCTTGCGCGCGGCTCGCGCCGGCAACCCACACCAGAGCCACGACGGCAATCCGACCGAATGGTAAGGAAGTCATCCTGCGTCTCCTCCAAAATCTACGAAACACGACCCAGTCACTACCAATAGGCACGACAAGGTACCACGCAATGCCAGCCTGTGCAATGCTCTCCAGAAGTGAGCCAGGTCTCCCGCTTCTCATCGCCCGTGCCGGGCTACGGAGCCGGGGCCGCGCCAAGGATCACGCGTATTGGGGCCGCTTGATTCTCTGTGGCGCCGGTGCCGAGCTGGCCGTACCAGTTCAGGCCCCAGGTCCAAACGGAGCCGTCGCGTCTGCGTCCGATGCTGTGGTGTCCCTGCGCGGAGATGTCGATCCAATCGCTCGCCCCGGCCACGCGCACCGGTACTCGGCTTGCGTTCGCCACTTGCTTGCCAAACGCGCCGTGGTGCGGGGTGCCGCGGATCACGGTCGCGCCGATGTCCCGCGTGTCCCCCGTGCCCAGTTGCCCATAGCTGTTCGATCCCCAACCCCACAATGCCCCTTCCCGATCCAGCACCAGCGTGTGATGCCATGCCCCGACCGCCCGAACGCAGTCAATCTCGGTCTCCGTGCGTACCAACGCCTGCACTAGGCGCTGTTCGGAGAACGGCGCAAGCTGGCCATACTCATTCAGCCCCCAGCCCCAGAGCCCGCCGTCCCGTCTCGTCCCCAACACATGGTGTACGCCGGCGAACACCGCGGTCCAACCCGTGCCTTCGCCGATGCGCACGGGCGCCAGCTCGTGGTTCCGGGTCGCGGTTCCCATCTGGCCGTAGCGGTTGTCCCCCCACGCCCAGAGCGACCCGTCTTGCTTCCGTGCCACCGAGTAGTAGGCTCCGGCATCGATGGCCACCCAATCATCGTCGCCCCCAAGGCGGGTGGGGAGATGGGCATCCTGCACGATCCTGACATCAGTCTCCAGGGGAATCACGAGCCACGCGTCATCGTCCACACGAACGGGCTTGCGTTCCCTCGGCTTGGAGCCGCTGCCCACCTGGCCGCGCTTGTTGCAGCCCCATGCCCAGAGCGTCCCGTCCCGGCGCAATGCCACGGTGTGGTAGTCGCCTGCCGCCACGGCCTGCCAGTCTTCCCCTCCCTGCACCAAGACGGGAGTATGGGCATCGCGGATCGCGCCATTGCCCAATTGCCCGAACCGATTGTAGCCCCATGCCCAGAGCGTCCCGTCCCGCCTCAGCGCCACGCTGTGGTGATCTCCCGCCGAGACGGCAACCCAGTCGGTCCCTTCACCGACGCGTTGGGGCGAATGGGCGTCCTTGGTCGAGCCGTCACCGAGTTGCCCGGCGTAGTTCCGCCCCCAACTCCAGAGAGAGCCGTCCCGATGGATGGCCAAGCTATGGTGCCCCCCGGCCGCAATCTGCCCTGCAACGGGACCGCCACCGGCACCGACATCCACCATCCCGACCCAGAAAAGCGACGAGGGAATGACGAGCTTCATCATCATGTTCATACTTTCCCCTTTCTTCACGTACCTGCACAGTCGGACCGCGTACCCATCAAGGCCGTAGGGCCACGCGGAGACCGGTCATCGACATGGGCGGCAGGCTCAGCCTGACGGCCGAGCCGTCTGCCCTGACTGCGAGAGGCCTGAGCCCGACCTTCGCGGCATCCTTCTCGTTCGTGGCGTCGATGGCCGGTCCAGTCAGGACCTGGGCAAAAGCGCTATCCGCTTGGGCCCCAGGCAAGGAGAGCACACAGTCTGCCGACTCCTTGAAATGGCGATTGATGAGCATGATGCCAAGGGTGCGACCATCGGCCGAACGGCTGGCGTTGACCGATACCGTGGCTGGCGCGGGAAAGGACCGGGGCGTGTATTCGCGCAACGTCAGACCGCGCACCCACGCTTCGCCGCGGATCGTCCCGTAGCGCTTCCCGCCAAGCCGGCGAGCGAAAACGTCCACGTCCTGGGTGTCACGCAGCGTGTGGTAGACGACTTCGACCCGGGTCCAGTCCTTCGTTCCGGTCACGCCGGGGCCGACCGTCTGGCTCTTGGTGATGGTGTACCCACGGGTGTCGCCGATGGCGAGACCAATGCCCTTGCCGCCTTCGTCTTCAAGCCCTTTGCAGCGGACTTCGCAGGAGGCCACGTAGTAGGTGTTGGGCTTGACCGGGATGCGCGTCACTTTGCCATGGAAGTAGTTCATGTCCGTCGGCTCGGGGAACGCGATATGCAGGACGCCGTCGTTGACCTTGTGGGTCACGGTCGCGGCCTTGGTGAAGCCCCACTTCACGGTCTCAATCAGGTTCGGGCCTACCGGGCCAGCCAACGGGCTTCCGTTGCCGCGCGCGGGCTCGATCTCCTTGAAGCCGTCCGTGCTGAAGGTGGGACACTTGGTTACCCGGCTCGCCACCAACTGGCTCTGGAAGTAGTCGTGGTACAGCTTGTAGGGGAAGTAGTTGGGCCGGAGGAACTGCTCCCCGGTGCCGCTGTTGCCGCCCGCGCTCCTGACCTGTCCCCAGAACGAGTTGGCGAACTGCCAGTAGTTGGCCATCAGGATCTGGTGCTTCGGGGAGCTGAGGATCCGGAGCATCTCCCCGTTCCACAATGCCGTGCCAAGGCTATGCCGGTACGGGACGGGCTTGGCTTGGACGAAGGACGCGTTGTACTCGGTGATCGCCAGGGGCAAGTCGTAGCCCAGGATCCGCTTGATGGCCCCGTGCAGCTTGGCGTAGTATGCCTCGACCTGATCGGGCGCGGCCAGGAGCGCCGTGAACATCACCGCCGCGCCCGGTTCACCGGTCTCAGCGCGGTAGCCGGGATGGTAGGTGTGCTCGATCGCGAAGTCGGGGCGAGTTGTGATCGTGCGCAGCACCTCCTCCGTCCAGGGGAACCGATCGCCCGCGCTGGAGTTCATGGTCAGAACGCCGAGCTGAGCCTTGGGATCGATGGCCTTGATCGCCGCGTGATACCGGTCGTAGCGCTTGGCGTAGTCTGCCGCCGCAACGGTCGCGATGTCTTGGTGGTTGCCGTGCCAGGTCTCGTTGCCGAACTCGAAGTAGCGCACGCGGTAGGGCTCGCGGCGACCATTGGCCGCGCGCTTGGCGGCCCAATCCACCCCGCCGCCGGGGTTGGTGCCGTCGGCCGGCGCGTTGAGATACTCCACCATGTCCGCCGCGTCCTGGGGCTCGCCGATGAAGTAGCTGATAGTGATGACCGAGGGCACGCCGGTCGCCTTGCACCAGGCCATGAACTCATCGAGTCCGAAGGGCCAATCCTGCCGCGTCTCGATGGGACCGATGGTGCGTTTCCAGTCGTGCAGATGCACCCCGCAGCCCCCGGGCCACCGATCGATGCCGATGCCCATCTCCTTGGCAAGCCGGACCATGGCGGGATTGAACTGGCGCTGCTTCGGGAAGTAGACCCCCGCACCATGTATGGCGTACATTCGGTTCTCCGGGTTGCCCCCGTGCGCCAGGTCGTAGCCCAATTGATTGTTGCCGAAAATGAGGGGATTGACCCGGCCGACAGTGCGCCCCGGATCGATCTCGATCCGGACGTCTTGCGCCGCGTGGACAGAGGTCGCGAGGGCCAGAGCCAAGAGGCATGTTGCTGCATTCATCGCTTGGTCCGCTCCGGTACGCTGAGATCGGCAAGAAACGCGTCGGTGATTCGTTTGCCGAGAAGGAAGAACTTGCGGTCGGGGTGCCAGAGCACGTTGTTCCCGCCGCGGGTGGTGAAGCTCGGGTAGCAACCACACTCGATCCGCTTCAGCGGGCCGATGCGCACGCCGTCGTTATCCATGAGCAGCTTCGAATCGCTAAACCAAAGGGGCTGGTCGGCGTCGGGCCGGAACTCGCCGAGGGCCAGGTAGGCCGGACGCCGGTTGTGGTCGCAGTCCGCATAGTCTCGCCCTTCCAGACGCAGGTGATGAACCAACACGTAACGCCCATCCGCGAGCTGGTAGATCGGGCAGCAATAGATAGGCTGCTCGATGACCGATCCATGATCCCGCCGCAACAGCGGCCGTGGGTTGCCCCAGGTCTCGCCGCCATCGCCAGAGACGCTGTACCAGATGTAGCCAGTCATCGTCCGCATCACACAGAACAGCCGGCCGTCCGGCAACGGTACGATGCTCGGCTCCTGGGCCACGGTATTGAGCGGGTCCAGATAGTAGGGGACCCGCAGCGCCTCCTCGCCCCAGGCGAAGTAGGACACGCACAGATCCTCGGGCTCGGGATCGTCATCCAGGTTGTCGAAGCGCATGAACTCGACCGCACAGTCGGTGGACCACCAGTCGCTCTTGCCACGCTGGTCCTTCACCAGCGGCCGACGAGCGGCGGGGCTGAACCAACGCGTGTACCCCACGAAGTACTTCCCCCCCGAAAGGCGCTCGGGCTTCTGCCAGACAATCCAGTTTCCCGGCATCGTCCCATCCGGGTGGTCGTAGGGACTGTGCGGCATGGGGACGGTCTGCGGCGCCGACCACGTCTTGCCGCAGTCATCGCTGTAGCGGGCATCCATCGTGCCAGTGAACTGGTGATGGAAGTCTATCTTCTCCTGGAACTGATTCCACAACACATAGATGCGGCCCGAGGCGGACACCATAGGGAAGCCCCAGCTTGCTTGCCTTCCCTCCCCCGACAGCGACGTGCCCGCGACCTGTAGCGGCGCGCTCCAGCTCCCTCCCTCGTCCTCCGAACGCGCGAAGACGATGCGGTGGTCGCCTTTGCCCTCCACCGTGCTCTGGGTCCAAACCGCCATCAACGAGCCATCCGGGCCGTCGAAGACGAGGAAGTGCTCGTTCCCGGTGTCGTGACTCGACCCATCCAGGCTCTGCGGCGTGTAAACCACATAGTCCGGTTGCGTCCGGCAACGCTCAGCCAGCAATCTCTGCTCGACACTCTCCGACATAGTCCGTCTCCTACCGTGACCGTCAACTGCTTCGTGCATGCCCCCGTCCTCGACCTCATGCGCCAATATCCGTCCGCGCGGCCTCAGGATCAAGGAGCAGGCAAGATCATAGGACTCAGGTCACCGCATCGCAGTCCCAAGGGCGCTCCATCGGACGAAGGTGGCCCGGAATCCGTGAGTGGTCCATCGAGGGCGCACCGACCAGCGTGGAAGCGGCGTCTCGCCGCTTGTTCCCACCGTCCCACGTGCGGCGGCTCCCACCAACGCCTTCTCGGTGAAAGGAAGGAAGACAAGACAAGCGGCGAGACGCCGCTTCCACTCTCGCCAGTGGCACGCCACACCGCAAGGCTGCATC
>JABGQJ010000280.1 GCA_018648945.1 Victivallales bacterium | reverse complement strand
CTTCCTCGGCGGAATTGCTGCCGCGCCGGGTGCTGCCGAATGCGGTCAGCTTGGCGTGGGCCAGCTTGCGCCCGCGCATGGCCTCGAAGAAGCCCATGTCGCGCGGGTTGGAGCCAGGCCAGCCACCCTCGATGTAGTCGATGCCAAAGGCATCGAGATGCTCGGCGACGCGGACCTTGTCCGTCACCGAGAGAGACACACCTTCGGCTTGGGTGCCGTCGCGCAGAGTCGTATCGTAAAGATGAACGTTGGGCGCCATGGGAGTTCTCCTTCGTTGGCGTCTCGTCGTGGGAGGCGGGAGTCTAGTCGAGGTCTTCGATGCGGAAGCTCACCGGCGGCGCCGCGATCTCGGCGAGGGCGCCGATCTCTTCCAGGGCGGCCTGCATCTCGGCCTCCGTGGCCTGATGGGTCAGGATGACCATGGGCACGGCGGGCTGGTCCACTTCCTTCTGCGTCACGCTGGCGATGCTGATCTGGTGTTTGCCCAGAATGCCGGTCACGAGTGCCAGCACGCCAGGCTGATCCAGGGCCTGCAGCCGAATGTAGTACCGGGTGGTGACTTCGCTCATGGGCACGATGCGCTTGAACCCGTCGTGAGGCCGGAAGGCGGGGACGCGCCAGTGCGAGTCGCTCTTCATGTTGCGGGCCACATCCACGATGTCGGCCACCACGGCGCTGGCCGTCGCTTCGCGACCGGCCCCGCGACCGTAGTACATGGTCTGCCCGACCGTGTCGCCCCGCACCCATACCGCATTGAACACGCCGGATACGTGGCCAAGCAGGCTGCGCACTGGAATCAATGCGGGGTGCACGCGCATCTGCACGGCACCGTCGTCCCCCTTGATCACCGCGAGCAGCTTGATCCGATAGCCAAGCTCGGCCGCGTATTCGATATCCTGGAGCGTGACGCTCCGGATACCCTCGATATGGAAGGGCGCCATGCCAAACCACTTGCCGTAGGCCAGCGAGGCCAGGATCGTGGCCTTGTGGGCCGTGTCTATGCCGTCCACGTCGAAACTCGGGTCGGCTTCCGCGTAGCCTGCAGCCTGGGCCTCGGCAAGGACGTCTTCGAAGTCGGCCTTGTCCTCCTCCATGCAGGTGAGGATGTAGTTGCAGGTGCCGTTGAGGATACCGACGATCTCGTGGAGCTGGTTCGCGACCAGTCCCTCGCGCAGGGCCTTGATGCAGGGGATTCCACCACCCACGCTCGCCTCGTAGTAGAGATCGGCGGTGGATTCGCTGGCAGCGGCGAAGATCTCGTCGCCATGGCAGGCGAGGAGGGCCTTGTTGGCAGTGACCACGGACTTGCCGTTGGCCAGGGCGCGCAGCACGAAATCCTTGGCGATGCCCGTGCCGCCGACCAGTTCAACGACCACGTCGACGTCGGGGCTGTCCAGCAGCTCGTCCACATTGACGGTCAGGGTGCCAGCAGGCGGGGTGACGCCGCGATCGGTCTCGATATCCAGATCGGCAATGCGGGTGATCACCGGCAGCAGACCGGTTCGCTCGGCAATCATCTCGCCGTTCTTGAGAATGCACTCGACCACGCCGGCCCCGACGGTGCCGAACCCGATGATCCCGATATTCACGTTTCTCATGTGTTGTCCCTGTTGCGTCCTGTTCACAGACGGGGGAGAAAATAGAAAGGCCCTCCCCGCTTTGCCGGCGGGAAGGGCCAAATCGAAGAGATGGACACCTACACCCGAAGGCAGAGCTTCGAGCCTGTAATGATGCCAGTTGTGGTGCCGAGGAAGCTCACGTGTGTCCATCCGTGTGCGAAAGAGAGTCGTAATCGTCCCGTACTATACGACCTAGCGGCGATTCGGCAACTTGTGTTGATCTTCCCGGTACGGCGGCGTATTGTCCGTAGTATCGCGCAACGGGGCGCGACCGGTCCGCGCAAAGGACAGAAGTCCACCCTTCGGTTTCAGGCCTCTGCGACACCGTTCTTCTTTCTGCCTGCCGATGCGGACATCGGGCACCACGAAAGGAGTACGACTATGTCGACCAGCCTGCCGGACCGCCCGTCACTCGACCACCTCCGCCATCAAGCCCGCGACCTGCAGAGATCCTATGGCGAGGGGGAATCGCTCGCCCGGGAGCGGGTACGCGATCGCTTGGGCGCGAACGCTCAGGCCAAGCTCAAGCTTTCCCAGGCGCAGTGCGTCATTGCCCGTGAGTATGGCTTCCCGTCCTGGCGGAAGCTCCGGGAGGGGATTGCCGCCCAGCCCTTCTCGAAAGAGGAAGACGACCCCCTCCACGTGCGGTACGCCTCGAGTCTGCTGATAACGGCCGTGGACTGGGGGATGCTGGAGTTCGTGCTGCGTCGGCAGGAAGACGAGCTGTTGATGGAGGGGATTGAGGAGGACTTGTCCCTGCCGGGGGTCATCCAAGCTGGTGGGCACCACGAATCCCTGTGGCGCGAGTGGAGCGCGGAGTTGGCGGATCAGGTGTGGGAGCGCTTGCTCGTCATGGCGGAACTCACGGACCCGGCGGCGACCGAGGGCATGATTCGGTTCACTCTGTCCTGTCGCTACCCAAGCACCGAATGGAATATCGCCGTGTCGCGGCTTGCTTCGGACCGCCTTGGCTTCGAACTGGAACTGGCCCGTGTGAATACCCTGCGGCCATCGGCCACGACGGGGAAGCGATTGACACCGGGACAGCGAATGGCTGCCAAGATCCGGGAGGGGGCCGGTTGCCCGCTCTCGCCGGGGGCTGAGGAGGCTCTTCAGAAGGTCACGGCCTGCTACGATGCTGCAATGATGCACCGGGGCGTCATTCGCAGGATGGGCACGCTACTGCCGGTAGGCTATGCCAACGCCGACACGGTGGTCTGCTGCGCACAACTGGCGGGGACGTTTGGCTACCACACGAAGGCGCTGATGGACATCGCTCGGATCGCGGCCGATTGCGACCATCCCTGCCCAGAGCTGCCGCACCTTGCCGAACTGGCCGTGCGCCGGCTCTCAGGAACGAGAGATGCCGTTCGCCTCGCCCGAGAGGCAGCCGCTGCCCAGTCAACTGCGGAGCGTGCCCGGGTACAGGGGGAAATCGCTGAGTTCGAGGCGGGTGCCGAGTACGCCACGATCGACGAAGCCCTGTCCCAACAGGAAGTCGTGTAGGGAGACCCATGCCCTCCTGTTGGATGGGTGCTCCCGATCGATGCTGAAGCGTAGCGACTTACTGAACTGGGGGCGTATCCACCGCATGGAGCGCCTTCAGAATCCTCACCGTTTCCTCGACCAGTTCCTGGCCGCCCTGCGGCGAGGCGACGTTGCAGAACATGCTGGCACTGTAGCCTCGGCCCTGCGCGCCGCGCTCCGTGCACAGGTAGGTGCCCCCGTCCATGCCGGGCTGTCCGGCCAGCTGGACGATGAAGGTCTGCTCGAAGGGGCTGCGCGCCTGCATGCGATGCTGAAAGTCCATGTACAGCTCGAACCGGTTGGAGGCAAAGGCGAGATCGCCGATGCGCAGCACATGCAACTCCATCGGCAGCTTGGGCTGCGTCCGCTGGAGCTGGTAGCGATCGATGATGCGGATGAATCGGTTGCGGCCGGCCGCCAGACGCGAGTTCTCCTGGAGGCACACCATCGGGGGGCCTTCTGTCCGGAACGATTCCTGGCTCAACTCCTCCAACCCCTCTACGGCATACTGGTACTCCTCGTCCGTGATCAGACGGCGGCTCAGGTCCACGGTCTCGACCACATGGGAGACGGGGAGTGCGGTCTTGATGTCCTTCTGCGCCCAGTCGAGCACCTCGGAGAAGGAGGCGGCCACCCGTTCGGCGATGTCCTTGCGGGCGGCGAGTTCCGTTTTCTCCACGCCGTATTTGAGCTTGAACCGGCGGGCTTGCGCCTGCTTGTAGTGGAGGATGCGGGGCGCGAGATCCCCGCCGGCGGCGCACTGCGGCAGAATGAAGATGTCGCCGTGGCGTTGGCGAATCGCGGTGCGCACGTCGTGCCAGTAGTCTGCGGAGAGCTTGTATTCGCTCTCGGAGTTCTGCGACGGGCAGGGCACGTTGATGATCGCGCCGGTGAGGGTTCCAGCCGCATCGAAGGTGTAGAGCAGGTTGACGAAGTGGTCGGCTCCCGCCTCGTAGTGGCTGAACTGGTCGTCGCTGGTATCGCCGTACATCACGGCGTTGCCGTTCACCCCGTGCATCGAGTTCACGACGGCGCCTTGGCGTTGCGAGGTGTCGTCGAAATACACCACGCGGCGACTGTGGGAAACGACCGCATAGCCGTAGCCATAGGCGATGCCGCCAG
The DNA here is from genome assembly GCA_018648945.1 of Victivallales bacterium. Next base: position 4,833 of record JABGQJ010000280.1, on the reverse strand, counting down.
GAGCGCGGGTGAGGTAGGCTTCACGGATCGCTTCCGCCGCCTGGCTGGAGAGGAAATCGCGGTACTCGTCGCCCGAGGCGATCTCCACCCCCTCGTGGGGGACCTCGGCTGGAAGAGCAGTCGAGATGTTGTTGTCCTTCGCCGCATCCGAGCCGCCGTCGGCGTAATGGCTGGCCCCGGTGTGCGTGTGGGTGGCGTTCATCAAGATCTTCTCAACCGGAATGCCCGGATTGAGTTCCGCCACCTTGGCGCGCACGTCATCGAGCAACCCGGAGCGGATCACCACCAGATCGGCGGAGAGGAAGACCACCAGGTCGCTACCGTTGTCAACGACCAGCGTGCTGACCGTCAACGGGTCCATGATCCCCTGCGAGATCCGCATGTGGAACTGGCCGGGGATATTGATGGGCTTGTCGGTGCTGACATCGCGGCTCGCCCAGCCGATTCTGAGTTCGTCCATGCTGCTGCCACTCCTGCTTGTGCGCCTTCGCGCTGCATGGGCGTTCCGCTACGCAAGCAGAGACGCCGGTAGATCCCGAATTGGATGGGTGGCTAAGGTAGAGGGCTGGCAACCGAACACAAGCCAAGGTAGAGGCCGAAGGAGGGGACAGCAACTGCGTGCTCAGAAGGGAGCCTGGCCCAAGGTAGCCAGACCGTCTCGGTCTGGTGTCCGGGGAACCGGACGGACGGAACAGCGCCCCTGCCTTTACCGGGGGCCTGGACGGCAGCGCCGGAGTCACCAGACCGAGACGGTCTGGCTACCTTGGGAGAAGCGGGCTCCTGGATGGCAACGCCGGAGTCGCCAGACCGAGACGGCCTGGCTACCTTAGCAGGTACGGACTTCCCGAAGAGGCAGAGGATCGCACTGCCCCTGGACGCTGCCTCCTACGGTTTCGCTGAGGCAAGGGGATCGGGAGGGCTTGAGACCACCCTTGCCGTCAGCTTCTTCTTCCGCCACCTTCGGTCGAAGACGATCTCGACTTCATAGCGGCCCGGATTCGTGAACTTGAGCTCGTTGCTCCGTAGGCTGCGGGCTCTGCCGGCGGCGGCGGTGAACCAGTAGGACTTGAGGGGGACGTCCTCAACGACGAACATCCCTTCCCTGTCGGTCGTGAAGGTACCCACTACCGAGGCGCCCGGGGGCAGTTCCCTACCCCTGACGATGACCTTCCGGTTCTTGACGGACCACCACCCGGGCCTGTCTTTCACTCGCACGGTGACGGTGGCGGCGGGCAGCATGACGAAGTCCAGCCGTACGGGCTGATGGAGCAGGACGGTCCTGCGCGGCGCGGAGCCTTTCCTGGGCGCGTCCACCGGTGCCTTGGCTGCGATTTGCAGGATGCCACGTCGGTGGCCACCCTTCTCATAGTACCCATCCTTGCGCGGCGAGACGATGGCATCCTGTGGCAGGAACGGCATGAGTCCCCCAGCAAAGCTCAGACGGTAGTTGCCGTCCTCGTCCGTGGTGGTCTCGCCCGCGGGTCTGAGTGTCCCGTACCCTGAACTCGCCCACACGACCACGCCCGGCATTCCCTTTCCCGCGCTGTCGGTGACCCGTCCGAACGCAGTCTATGCGTACCTGGCTGGCGGCTCCTTCTCGGCGGCAACCAGTCCCGTACAGAGGAGCAGTGCTCCCATCGCAAGAGTCTTCATCGTCATCCTCCATTTCCTGGGTTCTGAGAACAGGCGTTCGTCGGTGCGGCGATTGCTTCCCTAGTCCAGACATACCGTCTTCTTGCCCAACTCCTGGACGTAGCCCTTCCATCCCTTGCAGACCGTCCAAGCAACGGTTCCACGATCTGTGACGCATGTATTCCATACCTGCTGGTATCCCTTCTGGTCCAGCACATTTTCCGGTTCTCCCCAGCGCTTCCGTTTCCGGCGCATGATCCGCAATCTTGTGCGAGTAATCGTGTTGCCATCCTCGCCCCGGTCGAACTCGACCCAGGCCAGCCACCGACCGTTCGGTGACATCGCGAGATTCCAGTAGCTCACGTCGCCGACCCGCGGAACGAGTTCTGGCGTCCCCCAATCTCCCTCCTTCCGAGTCGAGATCCAGACATGGCGCTGATTGACGCGCTCGGGGGAGGCCACCCGTTCGTCGGCCCTGCAGCCCTCCAGAAGCATGACCTTGCCATCTGCGCTGAGGGCCTTGGGAAGGACGTCGTATCCGGGGAACATGAGGGGGGAGACATCCCAGTCGTCTTCCTCATTGCGCACTGCTTGCTTGATGCCTCCGAACTGGTAGATCAACAGCCTTCCGGCCCCATCCAGCAGCATGCCCCGAGCCGCCTTCCCAAGTTCGAGTGGCGTCAGCGGGTCGTGTTGGGCCCAGCCCATCACGTAGCGTTGAACGGCGACAACAGCCGCGTATGACGTGGCCAGGTCCGTGCCCGACGGTGGCCCACAGATGAGCGTCGCCAGCACGCTGCCATCCGCATTGCACAGGAGGGACCGGGACCAGCCAGCCTTGATCGGCAGTTTCTCGGGCTTCCCGAAGCGCCCTTGGTCAATGGGCACATGCCAGACCTCCCCATCCTCATTCCTCCAGAATGCGTGTCGCCCATTCCCGCTCAACCGCGGTTCAGGGATACTGAAGGCCGGCCCTAGCGGCAATTCGCTTCGCTCGCCAGTGAATGGGGTTGCCAAAGCGCACAGTGACAACCGCGTTCCCCGAACGCGGAGCCACACCAGTAGCTGACCGTCGTCAGACAACTGCAGTTGCTCATCCCGCGGGCCCCGAAGTGGAGCGATGGTCAATGAGACAGCGGAGATGGGGCCAAACGTCACGGCGACAAGCAGACAGCAGAACAGGGCGGGGGATCTGGCGGAGCGAATCATGGCGTTTCCCTCTCCATTTTGCCGGGTGAGCAACGACGGTACGGCACCACGCAATTGTGGGGGTCGCTCTCCATATAGACGAAGGTACTTGCCCGCCTGTATCTATGCAAACTACCCTCGATCCGTGTGGGGGATGGGGAAGCAGTGCGCCGGGCGCGGCACCGGCCGCCGGCGGCCGGGCTGGCGAAGAGTTGCCGATGCTGTGCCATGCCCATCGCCAAAGCGGATACTGGCGCAAATGCCAGTCGACGAAAGCGGCGGGGACGCCGCTTCTACCCTCGCTGGCGCGTTGGCGTTGGCGACTGCCCGGCCTGGGATCTCTTGTTCTGCCTGGGGAGAATGGGGACGGACAGTGCCTTTGGCCCCTTGGCAGAGGGGGCAGTTCCCAGTAGGTTCCTTCCCACACCATCCCCTGCCCAGGAGTTGCCCATGAGCGCCGAACGTGTCGTCCCCAGAGCCCCGGAAGCAGGGCAGCGTTTGCGGTTGCTGATCGACAGCGACGTGGCCAACGAGATCGACGATCTATACGCCATCGCCCTGGCCCTGGCCGCGCCAGAGCGATTCGATGTACGGGGATTCGTGGCGACTCACTTCGCTGCCAGCGGTGGCCCGGACAGCACGGAACAATCGTACCAGTTGCTGCGCCAGCTGCTCCGTGCCGCTGGTTGCGATGCGGCATACACCGCCAAACGGGGCGGCGATCCCATGCAGTATGGTGGCGTGCCCTCGCCCAGCGAGGGAGCCGACTTCATCATCGAGCAGGCTCTGGCAGCGTCTTCCGAGGATCCGCTGTGGGTCGTGGTGCTCGGTGCGGCGACGAATACGGCGAGCGCCATTCTCAAGGCACCGGAGATCATGCCTCGTCTCCGCGTGGTGTTTCACTCCCGCTGCGCCCGGCTGTGGCCGGAGCGGACCGAACAGTTCAATGTGGTTGGCGATGTCCCGGCGGTCCAGACGCTACTCGCCAGCGGGGTGTCCCTGGTCTGGTTCGACACCGGAACCCAGCTCACCATCGCCTACGAGGAAACCGCGCGCCGCTTGGCACCGCTCTGTGCAACCGGCCGTTTCCTGCACGAGTTCCGGGACCGGAGACCAGGCTTCGCCAGCCCGCACAAGGGCTTCTTCGACATGGGCGACATTGCCTGGCTGATCGATCCCACGCTCTGCCAGATGGAGACGGTTCCCGCGCCGACGCTACGTCGTTCCCTCGCCTTCGATCAAGGCCGCGCGCATGGAAGTATGCTCCGCGTGACCAAAATCGGGGTGCCGAGAACCTGGGAGCTGTTCTTCCACACGCTGGAGTCTGCCCATGGTGCGGGCACACTTGCGTGACCTTGCCTCCGTGGGTGCAGATCCCGTGCCCCTGGCGCGCAGACCACAAGCCGAACCACTCATACGCCAGAATCCGTTTGCAGTCGCCTCGTGCGATGGCTATTCTGTAGCGTGTGAATGGTGCCCAGACGGAGAGTGGCCGGGCACAGCAAAGAGTTCGGCAAAGAAAAGGTGGAGAACATGACCTGGATACTGGTTGCGTACCTGCTCGCGTTGGTCTACATCGCGGGGAATAGGGACAAGTTCCCGAAGAACATGTCGTTGTGGCCCGCTTGGCTGTGGTTCTCTCTGGTCCCGGTTAGCCGATTCGTGTTTGCTCTCTTCAGAGCGGGCAATATGCGGTCCGTCAGGGATCTGGCGCTGATCGAGGTGTGGGCGGACGGAATCGGGTGGCTTCTTCTCGGACTCAGCTTCCTCTGTCTTGCCGATATCTTCGAACGGCAGGACAAATAGAGAAGCCAGGACTCGTGTCTGTGGCTACGCCTCTGCTCGCCCGGACTCCTTTGGGCACCCTAGCCCGGCGACCATGCAGGCGAGGCCGGCGCCGCAACAGACGCCCGTGAGGAACACGAAGGGCCGCTCCTTGAGAAGACGGCGCCTCTCAACCTCGCGTTTGAACGCCTGCATGTCCCGGATCCGGTCGGGCGAGGGATGCTGCGT
>JABGQJ010000028.1 GCA_018648945.1 Victivallales bacterium | reverse complement strand
ACGCGCCCCCGATGCAAGCCACCGGACAGGTGACAAGGAATGCCCTTCTCATACTGTCACCAGAGCATCCCTGTGGGCGGCGGCTGGGCTGTGGATCTCGGGAATGGCAGCGATCTATTGGCCAATTCGGACGCCCAACGTTCAGCGAAAGTGCCCGGTCGCTGAGCTCTACGAACCCATATCAGAACAAGCCAGTTGATCCGGGGGCGTTCGGGGGGTACGGTCGAGCCGCGATGATGCAGCGGTCCAAGATAGGACAACCAGCCCTCGGATGAAGCGGATCTGTGTCTATTGTGGGTCGAGTCCCGGTCGCGTACCCGAGTATGGTGTCGCGGCGCGCGAGCTTGGTGCGTGCCTAGCCCGGGAGGGGTTGGAGCTGGTCTATGGTGGGGCCGACGTGGGGCTGATGGGGGAACTGGCAAACACCGTCCTGAGCCATGGTGGCCATGTGATTGGCGTGATTCCGCACGGTCTCGCCGAGCGGGTCGGGCACAAGGCGCTGAGCGAGTGCTATGTGGTGGATTCCATGCACGAACGCAAAACGCTGATGGCCGAACTGGCCGATGGCTTCATCGCGCTGCCCGGCGGCATGGGAACGCTGGAAGAGGTCTTCGAGATTCTGACCTGGGCCCAGCTTGGCTACCATGACAAGCCGTGCGGCTTGCTCAATGTCCAGGGCTACTACGATCAGCTCCTGGCCTTCCTCGCGCACAGCGTCGAGGAGCGGTTCGTGGCCGCAGAACATCGCGGAATGCTCCAAGTGGGCAGCTCTCCCGACGAGCTGTTGGCGAGGCTGCGTGCCTACATCCCCAACCGCCGGGAGAAGTGGCTCTAGCCTGGAGCGACGTCTGGAATACCGACACGGAAACCCGAGTATGCGGCTCCCGAGCTCCTATCTTTGCGCCATTTCGGGCTAGACGATGAGAGGTGTGGAACCGCACATGGAGACACAGCAATGAGAGCGATCACCTTGGCTTGCCTTCTGACAGCATGCATGACAAGGGTGGTTGCCGCCCCGAAGCCGGTCCTCATCTACGAGTTCGGCGGCCGGGCCGAACGACTGGTCCGGGATCACTCCGGGAACCGGCGCCATGGCGTCGGTTCGGCCGATCTGCCAAAAACGCCCAGCCCGACCGGGACGGCAGTCGTCTTCGGGGATGGTCCCGTGGTGACCACCAGTTCGTGCCCCCAACTCGAGATGTCCGAGAAACTCACGGTGGATGTATGGTTGCGCTACGACGACCCCGGAACAGAGGGCTACCAGGGATGCGTCTTGGACAAGCGGGGCGAGAGGTACCGTATTGCCGTGGGAACGGGCGGCAGCTTCTTCTTCGGTCTGAAGGGCGAAGGCAGTAGAGCGGACGTACAGGGCACGGGGCTGAAGCCGGGACAGTGGCACCGGATCACTGGATTGTTCGACCGGCCCAACATATCCGTCTATCTTGACGGCGTGCTCGTGCGACAGCAGGCCTGGGATCACCGCATCGATCCAGGAGGCCCCCTGGGATTGGGGGCCAAGTCGGGACGGCACAACCTCTTTCAGGGGGCCATAGATCGCGTCCACATCTACGCTTCGGCACGGGCCCCCATGCCGGATGACCACACACGGTACGCCAAAGCAGGAGACCGGAAAGTGAAGCCGCAACTCACCGCGAACGAAACCGATGGCATCTGGCGCGTCTCCACTGGCGCTCTGAACGCAGTCATCGACCCAGGAACCGGAGCGATCCGCAGCGCACAGGTGGATGGGAAGACCCTCGTATCGGGCAATGTCTCCCCACCCCTCGCCGCTGAGGTCATGACGAGTGCCACGTACAACGGAACTCGCGATGCATCGCCAGAGGGACTGACTACGGCACAGTGGCAACTGGGTGGGCTGCGCGGCCACAGAGCAGGAGATACGTTCGTGCTCGATGTCACTGGCCGCTTGGACTTCGGGGCCGGCGACGCGATCGATGTTGCCCTGGCCTACCGCTTTGCCGCCGGTGAACGGCGGATCGCCCTCGATGTGGGGGTGACGCCCGTCGGTGCCTTCACGAATCGCTTCGTCCGCTCCCTGTCCGTGGATCTCCCACTCAAGCTGGATCGGCGCAAACGTGTGGTCAGCGCCGGTGACCAGGGAGTCCGTGAGGATGTCCGCCACCTGTACGACTTCCACACCCACGTCAAGTTTCTCGAACACCCGGACCACAACTGCTGGCGTCACTTCTACGTGGACCAGGAGTCAGCCAACAGCTACGTCATCTGGCGTAGCGAGGATACCGACACTGCCCCGATCACCGGTCTCCGCGGACGCCGTGCCCCGGGGTGGATGGGCGCCTACGACCAGACCGGGGGTGTCCTCGTCGGCTACGCAGAAATGGCCGCAAGGGCGCCGAAGTGCCTATACGTGAACGCCACGGCAGGTGGCTCCACGCATGCCTATCTGTGGCCGCCCACCCAGCGGGCCATCCATCCGTCGGCCCGCCAGGCGCCCACTGGCCTCTTCGCCAAAACGCACCGGGTTCAGTGGGTGTTCTTTGAGGGCGAAATGGCACTGGAGCAGCCTGAACGCGAGCTGACGGCCCTGACGCCCGACCGGCCCGACCCCGAGGTAGGCCGCACGGCAGACGACGTGAAACTCTTTCGGGATGCCGCCCCCGCTCCCGGTCCCCTGTCCCCCATGGTGGAAGGCGGCGTCCCCATTCCCCGCGGCAGGCTGACAGATCCTCGGCACATCCGGCTGTTCGTCGGCGGGCGCGAGAGTGTGGTCGAGGGGAAGCCGCTTGCGTTCTGGCCAGATGGCTCGATCAAGTGGTTGCTGCTCATCTTCCCCCTCGAAGGGGGGACCGCTGAGGGCTCCGGCACAGCGGATGAGATCGTGTTTAGAGTCACCCGCCGGCGTGGTCCCGATGTTCCCTGCCGGTTGCTTGCCGGCCCCGACGTCCGCAACGGAGCAGAGCCAACGGCCGTGGCGGTGGCGGAACGGGCAGATGGCACGATCGCCCTGAACACGGGGGCACTGCTCCTCGAAGTGGGACCGGGCCAGCGATGGATGCGCCGGTTGCAGGTGGGTGGTCAGGACATCCTGGCCACGGCGGCAACGCCCCAGTCCTTCGTCGACTTCCTGCGCCCTGGTCCAGATGGGTACCGCAGCGGCACCAGCCATCCTGCCGGCACTCCCGATCCGGGCCCAGTGGAGATCACCGACCTCCGGGTCGAGAAGAGAGGGATGAAGACGGTCGTCCGACTGGAGGGCATGGGCCAGTCGTCAGAACCGTCACGGGTCATCATCCGGCTGGAGACGTGGGCAGGCAGGCCTTTTGTCCGACTGTTCCACTCCGTCGAATTCCTGCACGAGGACCCACGGCGAGCTCTGGTACGCCGTATGGGACTGCAATTCGCGCTGGCCGACGGTGCCAGCGGCGGGCAGGTGGTGGCAGGCGGGCAACGTGGGCCGATCACTCTGAGCGGCAAAACCGCGGCCGGGCTTTCCCAAGTCTCCCATCTGAGCTACCGAGCCTGGCAACTCGACGCGGGAAAACGCTGGCCCGAGACCGTCGAGGCCGAGACGCGCTCACGAGGCTGGTTCGGGGTCAGCGGGGCTGCGGCAGGACTCAGTGTCATCCAGCGTGACATGTGGCAGGAGTTCCCCAAGGAACTGAGGTATGACCACGATGTCCGCACCCTCACGGTCGGGCACTGGCCCGACTCAGCCCCCCTGATGGATTGCCGCCGCTACAGCAACTATCCGCATCAGGCCCAGGGCGAGTCAGTTCGGGCCAATCAGCGCTGGGTGCTGGATACCTACTACCCCAACGACCCGTTCAAGGGCGTAAGCAAGACGCATGAGACCATCCTGTTCGCACACCCACCTTCGACACCGCTTGCCTCACTGGACGCGGTTGCAGCTGACTTCCAGAGCCGGCCTCTAGTGGTCGCCGACTGGGACCACTATGCCGCTACCGGGGTGACGATGCCGCTGGCCGCCGCCGGCGACACGCCGTTCAACGCCAACATGCTTCGCGTGGCCGACTGGTGGCTCTATCACCAACGCGCCTGGGGTTGGTACGGCATGTGGGACTACGGCGATGTCGGGCACCGCTTCCGCGCGGGCTATGGCCGCGTCTTCCCGCCGGACGTGCTGGAACGCATCCTGGCACTCCCGCCGGACGAGCAGAAGCAGGTCAAGCCGGGGGGTGACTTTCCAGCCTACCAGGATTACTTCACCCAGAACGACTGGGCCTACGACAACGGTCGCTGGGGCTGGAGCAACACGGAGGGGTTGATCAACCACTTCATGTCGCTGATGTACCTGCGAACCGGTCGGCGCGACCTGTTTTTCTTCGTCGAAGCCAATGCCCGCCATGTGCGCGATGTCGATGCCAGACATGCTGGAAAGTGGTTTGGCCGGGGCACGCGTCACGGCGTGCAGCACTGGAGCGACGGCAACCACGAGGAGCGCCAGACCACGTTCACCGAACAGCGCTTCCACTACCTGCTCACCGGCGAACACCGAACCCGGGAGTGGAATCGCCAACTGACCGAGAACTGGTACCTCAAGGACATCTGCCGCATCCACGCCGCGCACAGCGGCCGCACCTATGGCCTGCTCACCCATTGGGAAATGACCGGTGATCCGCGCATCGGGGAGACCCTCCGCAACTACATGCACGCCCTCGCCACACCGGCAGGTGTAGCGATCTCCACTGCGGTCGCGTTCCCCGAGGGGAGACGCCAAGGCGACCCGGTCGAAGTCAATGGCGAGAGCATGTTCTTCCACGCGTTCGGGGGGATGCACGCCATGCTGGAATACGCCCACCTGACCGGCGATCCGGTGGTGCGAGATGCCATCATCGCCACTGCGGACCACGCGCTTCGCGGCGGGCCAAGGCGGGTGGGCGGCATGCTCCGCAAGGTGGTCGCCTACGCGGCCCGGGAGGCACCCGATCCCGAGCCCTACCGCAAGGCTCTCCGTCAGTGGTGCACGGCAGGCGGCGTCCCCTACGTCTACCGCCAGGTGGCAGCCAACCCGGATCACTGGAGTGGCGGCACGGGTTTCCTGGCCGGCAATGTGTCGGGGGGCCTCTTCTGGGCCAGCGATGCCCTCTATGTGCTGGGGGCCTTGGATGGTGAACCCGAGCTGCCACCGGAACGTCAGGCAGACATTCAGCGGAGCGAGGAACGCCCGCCGCTGAAGCCCACTGGTCTACCGAAGGGGTCTTGGCAGAGCGAGTACGACCGACCTGAATTCGAGATGTATCTGCGCGACCGCCTGCACTAGCGTGGCGACAGGATAGGCAAGGCAGAGCCGAGACCGACCGGCGCTTCTCGCAAAGCGCCCTTGTGTCTGGTATGCTTTCGACCCTATCGACATCCATGCGAGGTACTGTTGCCATGATGCGAGCATCCGCTTTTCTGTGTCTGGGGTTCGGCCTGATCTGTAGCGCGGCCGACCTGTCGATCCTGGTGAAGACCAACAGCGCGGATGGTCTCGGCAAAGGCTGGGGCTACCCGGGGCTGGTGCGGACCGTGACACTGGCTACTGCCCCGGCCGACACGACCGATGGCGACGGCGCCATCCGGATCGCGGCCACGACCCTGGTCCGGAAAGGGAGCCACTACACCTCCTTCTGGCTGGACCTGGCGCAGCCCGTGGACCTGCGGGAGAAACGCGTCCTGTTCGACGCCAAGTCGTCCTGCCCGGCCACGAAGGCGCTCTACGTTCGGTTCTACAACGAAGGCGAGAAGGAACCAGCCTGGAGTTTCCATTCCTGGAACGGGCAGTTGAAGGCCGAGTGGCGCACCTTCGCCCTCCAGGAGGCGTTGTGCATGGACGGCTTGGCCTGGGAAGCGAAGGTCGTGGCCGAGCGCAAGGCCAGCAAGATCGCGCGGATCGAGTTCATCATCGGCACCCGCGACACCGAGGTGGAGATGGATGGCTTCGTCGACAACCTCCGCGTCGGCCCCCGGCTCGGCACGCTGGCCGACCTGGACACCTTCAAGACCATTCTCCCGACCACGCCTCTGGTGGTTGACGGCAAACCCGTCGCCATTGTGCTGCATCCCGCTACGGACGCGGGGGCGGCAGCAGCGCAGGCAGTGGTGGCCGCCGTACGCGAGCGAACCGGCGTGGCCCTTGCCGCGCGTTCGGCGACGGTGGCGGACCGGGAGTTCGCGCAACCTGCCATTCTGCTTGGCGATGTCTTCTCCAATCCCGCCATGTTGCTGCTCTATGCCCGACGCCTGACACCAGTGGATGCGGTGTGTCCCGGACCGGGCGGCGCGCTGCTGCACACCGTCTACGACCCTTTCGGCAAGGGCGCAAACGCCTTGGTCCTGGGAGCCGGAGACGATGCTGGGCTGGCCCAAGCTGCCAGCGAGTTCGCCAAGCTGGTCGCGGCGCAGGCCAAGGGCGCAAGCCTGGCCATGCCGCGCGTGTTCTCCCAGTTCTACAGCGCCGAATTTCTGAAGCGGCACCCCTATGCGGACGACGCGGAGAACCCGAAGCGGCTGGCCCAGGGCCTGGCGACGGGCCAGCGCACGCTCGACCGCGGCAAGCACTGCAGCATCGCGGCCGACCTGGCCAGCGTGGCCCAACGCTACCAATTCACCGGGCACGCCGTGGAGGCCAAACTCTACGTGGCGCTGTGGGACCTCTATGCCAAGTCGGCGGTGAGTGATCCGCGCAAGTTTGGCGGGGCCTGGGGCTTCGACAGCGACTTCCGCAGCAAGGAAGTGGTGCCAGGCTGGGACTTGATCGAGGAAGATCCCTCATTGACCGACGAGGAGCGGCTGCGCACGGTGAAGCACCTGGGCCGCTGGCTCGCCGAAGCGGTCGTTTCCAGCTGTGCCGGAGCCGCCAACAGCAGCCATGTTCCCCACAACCACCAGACCTTCCCGGCCTTGGGCACGCTCTACGCGGGGCTCTACTTCAGCCAGGGATACGAGCTTTCCGAAGGACCGTTCTGGCTGGGTGTCGCGGACGCCATCTTCCAGCGGCAGGCCACCTACTTCAAACCCTACGAAGACTGCAACGGCTACCAGTGGCTGACCAACGGGCATCTCTTCAGCTACGCCCTGTCCCGCCCCGATTTCACCGTCTTCGAGAATGGCAACGGTCGCAAGATCATCGACTTCCTGATCGGCAATATGGACAACTTGGCGATCCAGGTCCCCTACGGCGACACCGGCTCCTGGCAGTGCTGGACCTCTGAGCTGATTTGCCTGGAAGCCTATGCGTTTGCCACCGGCGACCCCGATGCGGGGTGGGCGGCGAATCTGAAACGCCAGACGCGAAGCATCCGTCCCGGACCCCTCAAGTTCGCCCGACTTGCCGACGACGCACCAGCCCCCACGCGCTTCAATGGGGTCAAGGTATGGCCATTGGAGCCCGCGTTCTACGAGACCCATGGCGCGAGCGAACGCCCCCCACTGGCGGCGTGTTTCGACAAGATCTCGTTCCGCGAGAGCGTCGATCCGGAAGCCGCCTATATGTTGTTGGACGGTCTTGGGAACGGCGGGCACAAGCACTACGATGCCAACAGTATCCCGCGCATCACTCAATACGACCGCATCTGGTTGGCCGACAACGACTACTACAAGTCCCCCATTAAGTTCCACAACTCCTTGATGGTCTTCAAGGATGGCCAGTCCAGCGCCATGCCGCCCTACACGGAGCTGCTGGGCAGCGGCGAGACGCCCCGCTATGGCTACAGTTCCACCCGTGTGAGTGACTACTCCGGGGTGGATTGGGAGCGGGTGATCATCTGGCTCAAGCCCACCCAGTCCTTCGTGGTCCTGGACCGGCTCACGGCCCGCGAGGCCGACGAATACCAGTTCCGGTTGCTCTGGCACGGCGTCGGCGAGGCAGCACTCGATGCCGGTGGCCTGGCTCTCACGCAGAAGGGACCGGGCATGCGGATTCAGCTGGCTCCAGGACCTGAACTGTCCCTGCTCAATGACACGGAACTGGGCGCGAACTGGCGGGGGTATCCCCACGCCGACCCCGTGGTCCGGTCGATGACTGGCATCGCCACGGTGCGCCTGGGCGAGGGCGAGAGCTATCTCTTCGCCACCGTTCTGCATGGCGCGCCCGATGGCCCGCCGCCCGCCTGGGACCTACGGTTCCCGGCTGGCACGGATGGCCTCCTCCTCAGTTCTCCCGAGGGCAGTCTGGCCATTGGCCTCGGGCCTGCCCGAATCCCAGTGGAGGGCGGCCTATTCGTCACCGATGCCCAGGTGCTGGTGGCCGACGGCGGCCTGAGCCTGCTTGGCGCAACCCAGGCCACCCACGAGGGCGACATCCTCCACCAATCCGCCGAGCCAGCCTGCGTGGAACTGGACAACGCCGACACCAACAACGCCATGGACGAACTGACTGCGCGAGCCCCCACGCCGAATCTGAAATCTGGCGGGGACGCGCCGAACCTGACCCCGCTCTGGCAGGTTGCGCCACAGCCCAAGGAGATCCTACTGACCGGCAACTCCGGCACCGTGGGCGCTCTCGCCACCAAGCCCAAGCTCGCGGTTGATCCAGAGCCCGCCAAGGAGAATGTCTTCAGTGCGAAGGGTGCCAACCGGATCGCGGCGCTTCTGGACGGCACCTGGGCCGCCACTGACTCCAGCGTGATGTTCGAGCCGGACCAGAAGGTGACCCTCACGGTGCGCTTCGAGGGGGCTGTCGAGGTCAACCGCGTGGCCTGGAAGCAATGGTGGGCGGCCACGTCCAGCAAGAAAACGGCCTACAAGCTGCAGAACGCCGAGGTGTTCCTCAGCAGCGACGACTTCCAGCAGGACCGTCGTGCCTTCGGGTCGCTCCGCGATCCCGGCCCCCATCCCGATTGGGGCGATCCGCTTGACTACGCACTGACCGGCAAGGGCTCGGGCACCAGCATCCGCCTCGAACTCACCCCGCAGCCGGGGACGGCCATCTATCTGGCCGAACTGCACGTCTTCGGCGAGGGCAAGGGGAAGCTCTCGGCGGCGAGCTACGATGTGTCTCGTCTCGGCCTCGCCCAGCTGGGCCCCGACCAGCAGGCGATCCTGGTCGGGACCCGTCAGGGCGACGTGCTCTGCCTCGATCCCGAGACCGGGGCCGTGCTTCGCAGCAAGCGCTTTGCAGGCGCGGTCAACGACCTGACCGCCGCCGACCTGGATCTGGACGGCAGCGACGAGATCATCGTCGGCCGCCGTGACTACTGGCTGACCGTGCTCGGCAGCGACCTGGCCGAACGCTGGTCGCGGGAGCTGAAGTACTACCGCAAGCCCCCCGCCGTCAATGTGGTCCGCACCGGAGACTTGGACGGGGACGGCAAACCCGAGGTCATCTGCGGCGGCGACAACTGGCGGTTCTACGCCTTCTCCGGCACCGGCGACGAGTTGTGGAACTACGAATCGGTCCATCCCTCGCGATCGGGCGCAGTGGCCGATCTGGATGGCGACGGCAAGGCCGAAGTCATCTGCGGCACCCACTACTACTGGGCCAGCGTGCTGAACGGGGAGGGCCTGCAGCAGTGGCGCGCCCGCTTCGGCCCCATCTGCCGCGATGTGGCGGTGGGCAGCTTCGACGGGAACAAGACCCGGGGCGTAGTCTTCGGTGCGGGCGACGGTTGCCTCCATTACTACGACCACAAAGGTACCTTGCGGCTCAAGTACAACACGGGTGACGAAGTGGTGACCGTGGCCGCCGCAGACCTGGATGGCGACGGCATCGATGAGTTTGCCGGTGGCTCGCTGAACCACAATGTCTATGCCTTCAACGCCAAGGGCGAGCGGCTCTGGCGGGCCGATCTGGGTGCCCCCCTGGTTCGCTTGTTGCCCTTGGTCAGCGACACGGGGCCACGCCTGGTGGCTGCCACTCACTCGGGGGGGGTCGTGGTGCTTGATCCGGCCGGTCGCATCGTGGGCCGTTCCGATCTGGGCGTCGCAGTCGTCGATTTGCTTGTGCTTGGGGCCGACATCGTGGCCGCTGGTGCCGATGGCCGCCTGCATCGTCTCCAACTTCCGCGGGAGAACTAGGCATGATCGATTCTCCTTTCCTGGCCCGCGAATTCCAGACCGACAACGGCACGCTGCCCTACCGCCTCCTGCCCAACCCAACCGACGAGCCCCAACCACTGGTCCTTTTCCTCCACGGCGCAGGCGAGCGGGGGGCGGACAACGAGGCCCAACTCACGCATGTGGTGGGCATCTTCGCGGAGCCCCGCGTGCGAAATCAGTTCCCGTGCCACGTCATCGCTCCCCAATGCCCGCCTGGGGGGCGCTGGGTGGACTGCGACTGGAGCGCGCCCACCCATGGCTTGCCGGACGCGCCTTCCGGCCCGCAGGGCCTCGTGCTGGGGCTGCTGGAGCAGTGCATCGCCGACCCCATGGTGGACGCGCGCCGCATCTACATGATCGGGCTCTCCATGGGAGGCTACGGCACCTGGGATCTGGTGGCGCGCCGGCCCGAGCTGTTCGCTGCCGCCGTGCCGATCTGCGGTGGCGGCGACGAGAACGTGGCCGCCCGCTTGGCCGGGGTTCCGATCTGGGCCTTCCACGGCACAGACGACTCCGTCGTGCCGGTGGCCCGCTCGCGCAACATGGTGGATGCCCTACGTGCCATCGATGGCGACATCCGCTACACGGAGTACGCGGGGACGGGCCACAACAGCTGGGGACCCGCCAGTCGGGAGCCCGAACTTCTCCCCTGGCTCTTCGCTCAACGCCTCTCGTTGTAGAAACTGGCAAGGTGATTCGCGTCGGTCCGGGTTGCCCTTGGCGAAACCCCGTCTAGGTTTTGGCAGTTGGGAACGGGGCCGACTTAACAGAAGGCTCGGCCGTAATGAAACAGCGTCGAAGCGACGGTAGCGCAATGCTTGCCAAAGTGATCGCGGTTGCGATCGTGGCAGCGACGCTATACTGGGTCGCCGACACCTACTACGTGATGGTCCTTCAGGAGAGCGCCTACGCGGTGGCGCTGGAGGAGTTGGGCTTCTTCGACGCGTTCCTCCTGCAGATCCCGCCACATGCTCTGTTTGGTCGTCTGGGGGTGCTGCTCAGCTGCCTACTGGGAGGATGGGCGAGCGCCTGGTTCGTCTACCGGTGGCAGCAAGGCCGGTCTGAAGTGGCACTGCGCGAGGGTCGTCTGCGCCTGGCGGAGACGTCCGCGCGGTTGGCGGTGTGGGAATACAGCCCGGAAGTCAACCGGTTTGAGCACGATGGCAGCTGGCCCTTGCTGCTGGGCTACGAGCCGGGGGAGCTGGCGGACGGCGCCGACGAGCTGGATCTGGCAGTGATCGCTCATCCCGATGACTGGTCGGCGGCCTGTGAGGCACGACGTCTCCATTTTGACGGCGAAAAGGAGCGGTACGAGTGTGAGTTGCGCGTCCTTGGCAAGGGGAAGCGGTGGATCTGGCTGCATGCCTCCGGACAGCTGAGCACGGAAGATTGCGCCGACGGCACGCGCCATATGCTGGGCACCCACTACGACATCACCGAACGATACGAGGCGGCGGAAGCGATCAGGCAGCGCGAGGAGCGGTTCCGGTCCCTGTTCACCAACTCCCCGGTTGGCATCATCGAGCAGGACTGGTCACACCTCAGGGACGAGCTGGCCCGCTTCGTGCGGTCGGCCAATGTGGACCCTGCCGTGCACTTCCAGAACCATCCGGACGAAGTGGTCCATTTCCTCGGGCTCGCCGACTCCATCGGGGCCAACGACGCAGCCCTGCGACTGCTGGAGGCCGACACCTCGGAACTGCTTTTCCGGGATCTGGGGCGCATCGTGACCAGGGAGAGCTTGCCCGACCTCGGCAACATGCTGACTGCCGTCTACGAGGGTGCCCAACGGTACTCGGTTGACGTGCCGCTGCGAACACTTTCAGGCGTGGATCTGGAGGTGGGCATCTCCGTGGCGCGCATCCCGGCAGAGACCGGTTGGCCGGTGATTCTCTCCTTTGTCGATCTGACCCAGCGCAAGTTCGCAGAAGATGAACGGCGGCGCAATGAGCGGGGTATGGAACACCGGCAGAGGCTGCAGAGCCTGGGAGTGCTGACTGGTGGCATCGCCCACGACTTCAACAACCTTCTCGTCGGCATCCTCGGCAATGCCGACTTGGCCATGGAGTCCGCCGGCGAGGAGGGAGGTGTCAGCGCCCACTTGTCGGACATCATGGCGGCCGCCCGAAGCGCGGCCAATCTCTGCAAGCAGATGCTGGCCTACGCCGGCAAGAGCGCCATTCTGCTCGACGACGTGGACCTAAGTCAGGTAATCGAGCAAGTGTATTCCATGGTGCGAAGCAGCATGTCGCCGAAGGCCCATGTGCGGTTCGAGCTGGGCCAGGATTCACCGACCATGCACGGTGATGCTAGTCAGATCGAGCAGGTGGTGCTGAATCTGGTCATGAACGCCGCCGACGCAGTCGATGAGGGCGGCGGGGACATCATCGTGCGAACGGGGACGACCGAATGCCGGCAGAAGGACTTGGTCAGGTTCGAGGGCGGCGAGGAACTGATTCCGGGAGCCTACGTGTACCTGGAGGTGGAGGACGATGGCTGCGGCATGAGCAGAGACACCATGCGGCATGTCTTCGAGCCCTTCTTCACCACCAAGTTCTCCGGCCGCGGGCTGGGTATGGCGGCGGTGATCGGGATCATGCGTGGACACCATGGCGGCATCTGTGTGAACAGTGAGCCTGGCGTCGGCACGACCTTTCGGGCCATCTTCCCCTTCGCGCCGCCCAAGCATTCCGAAGGGAAGGGAAATGCCACCATCGAGGCGGATGGAACTGCCCGGGATTCGGCCGAGCGCTGGACTGGAGTCGGGACGATACTCTTTGCTGACGATGAGGAGCAGGTCCGCGATGTGGGGTGCCGCATCCTCGAGCGCCTTGGCTTCTCAGTGGTCTGTGCGCGCGACGGCAGCGAGGCGGTCGAGGCCTTCGCCGAGAGCCCCGATCTCTTTGAACGCGTGATCCTGGATCTCTCCATGCCAGGCATGGACGGGGTCGAGACGTGGGCGGAAATGCGGAAGATCAAGCTCGACGTGAGCGTGGTCATCTGTAGCGGGCACGGTCGGCGTGAGATCCTCAGCAGAGTCGCCCCGAACGTGCCCGCAGCGGTCATCGAGAAGCCCTACGAGGTGGCTGCGATGCGGGACTGCTTGCGCTCGCTTGAGGAAGCTGATCAGGAGGCCCAGGCCTCCTGATTGCCCTCTCGGCCTCGTCTACCGCAGCCGCTGTTCCAGCCAGGCCAGTGGGAATGACGCGAACCGAATCTCGCCGCAGTTGGCGGTCTCGTAGAGACAGCCAACGCGACCATCGGGCAAGCGAGCCAGGCAGGAGTAGCCGTAGTATTCCGGCACCAGGATCGCGTTGCGCGCCCAAGTCTTCCCTTCGTCCAGACTCAGGCGGATGGTCCCGTTCTTGCGCTTGCTGGCGTGGCCTGGGTTCGAGAAGAGCAAGCGGCTCGGCTCGCCGTCCAGGGGATCGGAGTAGCGCAGGATGCTGCCCTGGCAGATGGGCTCGGGCAGAGCCGTTTCGTCGTGCATGGGCGACCAGGTGGCGCCACCGTCCTCGCTGAACGCGAGGGCCCGGCATCCCTGCTTGCGGTAGCTGCGGCTGTTGATCATCAATCGCCCGTCGCCAAGCTCGACGACCTGACACTCGTTGCCCAGGGGATCGGGGATCTCGCCCCCGAGTCGCCATGTGTCCCCATTGTCGTCGCTATGGATCGAGTAGCAGTGCCACTTGCCCGTTGGTCCATGGGCGCAGGGGATCACGATCCGGCCCCGATGGGGGGCGCGCCGCTTCTGGATGCCAATCCCGGGCCCGGTCAGGATGCCGGTCCAGCCTGTGGGCTGCTTGACAACACGGGTGATATTGCGCGGCCTGCTCCAGGTTCTGCCGTCGTCATCGCTGGTGGTGACAAATACCTCCACCACCCGCGGGCCTTCCAGCCCTTCGCTTGCGTTGGTCTCGGTGGTCCCCGGCAGGTAGCGGTGGTAGACCAGCACGATGCGGCCGGATTCGGTCACGACCGTACAGGGACCAAGCAGGCTGTTGCCCGCCTCCTTACGGATGACTTCGAGCATCCCCCAGGTCCTGCCGCCATCCGTGCTGCGTTTGAGGACCAGGTGATTGCCACTGATGTCCCCGTGCGTCCCGGCCTGCAGCCCGCGTCCTTCGCAGATGGCGAGCAGCGTCCCGCGCTTGGTGGTGACCAGCGAAGGGATGCGATGGTTCGGATAGCCATCCAGGTTGTTCTTGAAGACGAGGGTGTGCTTTGGCTCGGTCGCCGCCAGTAGCTTGTCACACTCCTCGAGCGTGAAACGCGAGGCCATGACGTAGGGTTCCTCGCCTTCGGCCCAATGGCCATACGTCGTGGCGACGAAGGTCCCGTCGGCCAGGGCCTCCAGCCCCGGGTAGCCGCAGTCCATCCCGTGTGTGTTATCGAGCAAACGAACTCGGTACTGGCCCTCGCGCCCCTGCTCGATGTCCTCGTAGGTGCCAACCCAGGCCACGAAGTCGCCACGGGAGACCGATTTGCGCGTGGTGTCGCGGAACACGGCCACCAGTCGGCCGTCCGGCGCGTAGGCGAACTGGTGGCGATCGCCCGTGAGCCCAGCGGCAAGCTCGCGCGGTTCGCCCCAGGTCTTGCCCTCGTCCTTGCTGAAAACGGCGTAGGAGTTGAAGCGTCGCGAGTTCTCGCGCAGGACCAGGGCCAGCGTGCTGCCATCCGGTGAGCGCACAGCCCCCGGTTCACAGAGATCGGCATGGGGTAGCGAGGCGACCACAGTCGGCTCCGCCCAGCTGAGCCCACCATCGGCGGAGATGGTTTGGTAGACCCGGAACTGCCCGCGTTCCTTGGCGTTGCGGAAGAAACGTCCGTCGTCGTGGAAGAACGCGGCGTAGGCACCGGTCCTGAGCCGAATCACATCGCCCATGGCCACGATGCCGCCGAACTCGCCGATGGGCTCCAGCGCGGACCAAGTCCTGCCACTGTCGGTCGAAATCGCCCGCCGGATGGGGTACAGCCCGGAGAACAGCACCAGCCGTTCGGTGCCTGCCGGATCGGTCAGCCGGTGGATGGTCGGGGTCTCCTTGGAGGTGCCCCAGTTCTCTGGCACGGGCAGGCGTCCCGACCAGGTTTTGCCGCCATCGCGACTGCGCTTGTAAACGATGGCCCCGCGCCCATGCCCCTTTGGGTAGACGCAGAGGATCGTCTTCCGGTCCGCCAACAGAACCGTGTTGGGGTGTCCCAGGTACTGCCCTTGCTCGCGGTCGATCACCACCTGGCGGTCCGTGTCAGCGGCGAAGTCCAGCACCGGCAGCGAGTGGCCGGGGGGGCGGTTTGAGAGGGGGAAGAGCTCCCCCTCGGCCGAGAACTCCCGCAGGTCGAGGGTTGCTCGCCACGGGCGGAAACCAAAGGCCCCAACCATTCCGTTGCCCACTTCCTTGCGCAGCACCTCTTCGCCGTTCAGCAGGACGGTCAGCACGCCCTGCTGGCGCCTAGCCTCAAAGACGAACCACTCGTCGTCCTTCAGCCACTTGCTGGCTGGGGCCAGCATGGTGGCCCGGCTGCCGAACCAGCCGCGACTGGTGAAGATCTGCTTCCCCGCTCCATCGAACCCGAAGTGGGAGCCGCCGATCTCAAACGTCGCCGCAGTATGGGCGAATCGCCGCAGGCGCAGCGACGCGGTGACTCGGAAGTCGCCCTTGCCCAAGCCCACGCGGGCGGCATACACGGTGCCGAGCCCCTGGCATTCCACGTGGCCGCTGCGCTGCTCGCAGACCGCCGGTGTCTCCGCCGCCAAGCCAAGACGGCGCCCCGCCGCCACGAAATCCTGCTTCATGGTACTCTGGCTCCACGCGTGTAGTGCGATCAAGGTCAGCATGAGTGGGGTTCTCAAGACGCTCTCCTGTGGGTCGGGCACCATACCGTTCGGCTTGGGCATGGCGAACGGGATACACAGACGGGGCTTTCGCCTCCGTTGGGCTTGTGGAGACTATCCCTGCATAGTACCCTACGGCGTCCGACAACCTCAGCAAGCCAAGAGGAATCCATCGATGAAACGCATATTCTGGATAGTGGTGACAATCATGGTTGCAGGTGCGTGGACAGCGGCCGCCGCGCCAATCAGTCTGGACCAGCTGCGGGCCCAGCGCAAGAAGCTGGCGTTCCGCAAGCGTGGCTTGCTCGTCAACAATGACGGCTGCGATGTTCTCTACTACCCGGCGAAGGACGAACTCACGGCCCAGTCATTCCTGGATCGGCGGACGACAGCTCTGGCCGGCACCCAGATCGGCACCATCTCCTATTGCACGATCAGCTCCGGGTTCAGCCACTTCACTCACGACACCAAGGTGGGGACCGTGCTCACTCGGCAGTCGGCAGACTATGGCATCCTGCCGCACATGCGGAACATCACTGGCGAACTGATCGCCCAGGGAGCCGACTGCCTGAAGCTGGTCACCGACTATGCGCACAAGAACAACATGGAGGCTTTCTGGGCCATGCGCATGAACGACACGCACGACGTGGCCCACCATCCCGACAAGCCCTATCTGCTCTACCCCCCACTCAAGGTGGAGCACCCCGAGTGGCTAGTCGGAGAGCCCATCAAACGCACCCCCCACGGTCGCTGGAGCTCCGTGAACTACGCCCTGCCGGAGATCCGCGACCTGTCCTTCCGCTACATCGAGGAAGTCTGCAAGAACTACGATGTGGACGGCATCGAACTGGATTACTTCCGCCACATGTGCTACTTCAAGAGCACCGCCATGGGGGGCAAGGCCAGCGACGAGGAACGGGCGCTGATGACCGGTTTCATGCACCGGGTCCGCACCATGACCGAGGAAGTGGGGGCCGCGCGCGGCCGCCCTATCGTCATCGCCATCCGCGTGGGCGACTCCACCGAGTTCAACCACGGCATGGGGCTGGATGTGGAGCAGTGGCTGAAGGACGGCTTGCTGGATATCCTGGTCACCACCGGTTACTTCCGGTTCAACCGCTGGGACTACACGATCAACCTGGCCCGCAAGTACGGTGTCGCCGCCTATCCGGGCATGAGCGAATCCCGCATCCGGGGCGAGACCCGGTTTCGCCGCAACTCGGTGCCGGGCTACCGGGGCCGGGCAGTCAATGCGTGGGTTGCCGGGGCGGACGGGCTCTACTTCTTCAACAAGTTCGATCCCAACTGGGCGCTCTGGAAGGAGCTGGGGTCGCTGGACACCTTGCTGGGCAAGGAGAAGTACTACTTCGTCAGCATCCGCCACGACCGTCCCGACCGGTTTCTGAAGGGGGCCAGCGCGATGCGCAAGCTGCCGTCGCTCGGACCAGGCCGGAGCATCGCCCTCAAGCCGGACGCACCACGCACCACGGAGATCATGATCGGCGAGGATCTCGCCGCCGCCACGAAGGCGGGGTACGTGCCTACGATCACAGCCTGTGCCGATGTTCCGGGGTTGACCGATGCCACGCGCCTTGCCCTGCGGATCAACGGTCAAGCGACTGGCCCGGCGGTTCGCTACAAGGGATGGCTCGACTTCCCGGTCGATCCCGCCAGCCTCAAGCAGGGGCTGAATAGGATCCAGTTCGTCCTGGCCCCCGCCCCTGCCGAAGTCGGTCCCACCTGGCCGATCCAGTACGAGGGCACCGCTAAGCCCGCCAAGCCCTGGTTTCCCGACTCCCCCGGCAACAAGCAGGTCGTCACAGAAGTCCAGAAGGATGGCCTGCTCGTGGCGGACCGCGGGACGGAGAGCGGCGACTATCGACACTGGCGCCGCCCCTGGGGCAAGGAGCCCGGTGGCAAGGCAGCCGTCGAGGCCGAGGTGAGGGTGATCTCCGGCGTCAACTCGATCCTCTTCGGCGATGGCGAGACAGGCGACCGCCTGCGTCTCTATCCCGACCATGTGAACATCCACCACAGCAGCAAAAAGAACCGAGTGGAAATGGACACTACGGACCGCTTCCACACCTACCGGGTCGAGATCGATGGCACCGCGATTACCCTCTTCATCGACGGGGTCAAGCGCCTGGAGGCCAAGGACGCCTACCAGAAGGGACGCCGGTACCGGAACCAGATCTGCTTTGGCGCCGCCAGCAGCGGCGAAGTGGGCGAGGCGGTCTGGAAATCTCTCCGCGCCCGCGGCGGCAACGGGGTTGGCTGCAATGACTTCGCCCTGCGCATCAAGTACGCCAAGGCCGGGGAGTAGGCTGCCCGCGGCCCAGATACTATAGGTGCTCCCAGGAGTCGAAGACCATGACCAACAGCGAGAACTGGCGCGCCGCCGCCGAACGCACGGGCCCCGAGCGGATGCCCTATGGGCTGAGCCTGACCAAGGCCAGCTGGGAGCGCTATGGCGCAGAACAGGAGAAGGTGATCCTGGCCCACCCGCAGACCTGGCCCAATTGGGAGCCGGGCACGTGGCGGAAGATCCAGGAAGGGCCCTGGTCCTACAAGGAGGATCCCACGCGGGACTTCGTGGACGATTGGGGGTGTGTCTGGCGGACCACTCAGTACGGGTATGTGGGCACCATCGTCGAGCACCCACTGGCGGACGCGGACACGCTGCGCGATTTCGTCGCCCCGCCCGAGGACACCTACAACGGCGGGCAGACATCCGCAGACTTCCAGCGCGCGGCGGCCAACTTCGCACGCGCCAGGGAACATGGGGGCATCGCCCGGGGCGGGCTCGACCACGGGTTCTTCATGCTGCGGCTGGAGTATCTCCGTGGTTTCGAGAACCTGATGTGCGATCTGATCGAGCCGAGCGACGAGTTCCGGCGCCTGCACCGGCGGGTGCACGAGCTGAACATGGCCGCCGTCCGCAACTGGTTGGCGGCGGGGGCCGAGGTGGTTGGGCTGCCTGAGGATCTGGGCGGGCAGGATCGCTCGTTGATTGGCCCGAAGTACTTCCGGCAGTGGGTTCTGCCCTGCTATGTGGAGTTGCACCGCCTGGCCCAAGACAGGGGAGCGATGACCTACTTCCACTGCGATGGGAACATCATGGACATTGCGGACCAGATCCTGGAGATCAACCCCACGATCTTCAACCCCCAGGACGTCGCCAATGGCATCGAAAACCTGCGCGACACCTTCAAGGGGAAGATCACGCTGGATCTGGACTTCGACCGGCAGTTCGCGTTGCCCTTCGGCTCGCCGCAGGACATCAGGGAACTGATCGAGTACGAGGTCCGCACCCTTGGCGCGCCAGAAGGCGGCTTGATGATCAAGGCGGAGATCCGTGGCGACGTGCCGCCGGACAATCTGGAGGCGACCGTCTCGGCCCTGGAAGAGTTCTCCACCTTCTGGAGTTGACCGCGCCGGGTTGCGGTTGGGGCCGCGACGGCCTATAGGACAGGGCGTGCCGCCCTCGCCGTGAGTCGGAGAAACCTGTGCCTCTACTGCCCCCCAAGCCCGCCAGTTCGCTGGGCCTCCTGCTGGTCCTGGCCGCCCTGCCATTGCCCGCCGCTCCCTGGCCGGAGCCCACAGCGGCATGTCGGCCATGGACGCGTTGGTGGTGGTTGGGATCGGCGGTGCGCAAGGAACACCTGACGCGGGAACTGGAGACCTTCCGTGCCGCCGGCATCGGCGGGGTTGAGATCACCGCGATCTATGGTGTGCGTGGACAGGAGAAACGGCACATCGACTACCTGTCGGACCGCTGGCTGGAGATGCTGCGCCACACCTGTGATGAGGCCAAGCGATTGGGGCTTGAGGTGGACTTGCCCCCGGGCTCGGGTTGGCGATGCGGCGGCGCACACGTGCCCAAGAGCGAAAGCGCCTGCTTCTTCGGGGTGCGCGAGGAGAACAAGACGTTGAGCTTGGCGTTCGCTCAGGGCCGCGAGCGCGTGAAGCGCCCGGGCCCCGGCGGGGCGGGATTGACCATCGATGTCTACGATGCGGCGGCAACCCAGCGATACTTCTCCCACTTCAACCAACGGCTGGCAGGAGCTCTGCCGCCGGGGTCCATTCGAGCCCAGTTCCACGACTCGTTCGAGTACGGGGGCGACTGGTCGCGCCAGCTGGCCGATGCATTCGGCAAGCAGCATGGCTATACGGCGACCGACCATCTGGCCACCCTCGAGAAAGCACGCCGACGGCAGCCGCTCGGGGAAACCGAACGACGCGTGGTCTACGACTACCGGCGGACACTCGAAGAGATGTACCTGGCCAACTTCATGGGCACCTGGAATCGACTGAGCCGCCAGGCAGGCATGCTCACGCGCAACCAGGCACACGGGTCGCCGGCCAACGTCCTCGACATCTACGCGGCAGCGGATATCCCCGAGACCGAGATCTTCCGCGACACGGTCAACCCGCTGGTCAATCTCCTGGCCTCCTCGGCAGGGCACGTGGCCGGACGGCGGCGGATTGCCTGCGAGAGCTTCACCTGGCTCTCGGAACACTTCCAGTCCGATCTGGGACGGCTCAAGTGGTTCACCGACTACCTGTTCCTCTGCGGGGTGAACCACATCGTCTACCATGGCACGACCTACTCGCCGCCCGACACGGCCTGGCCAGGGCGGCTGTTCTACGCCTCCAGCCAGATCAACCCCCGCAATCCCATCTGGCGCGACCTGCCGGCGCTAAATGCCTACATGGCACGCTGTCAATCCCTCCTCCAGGCCGGCCAGCCGGCCCATGACGTCCTGCTGTTCTGGCCCATCGACGATGACTGGATGCAGCAGAGCGGCTTGCGCAGTGGTTTCAGTATCGATGGTGGCCATTGGCGAGTGGGGGCGGCATTCCGCGACACCGCGCAGGCCCTGTGGAACGAGCGCATTCTCTTCGACTACATCTCCGACCGGCAGTTGGCCACAGCCCGGGTGAAGGACGGCAGGATCGTCGTGCCCGGCGGCGAGTACCGGGCCATCATGCTGCCAGCCCTGCGCTTCCTGCGACCGGCAACCGCGGCCCATCTCCTGCGCCTTGTCGAGGCCGGCGGCCCAGTGCTCTCGCTGGGCACCGATGCCGAAACCGATGCCCCCGGTTTGGCGCAACTGCCGGAACGCCGGGCGGCCTTGCGTCGGTCCCTGGCCAGCATGCGGCAACTGCCTGCCTTCGTGACGGGGGCCGATCCTGTGGCTATGCTGGCATACCTGGGCATCCGCCCCGAGAGCATGGCGGGGGCGCGCTGCGAACGACGGCGGATGGCGGATGGCAGCACCTGCTACTTCCTGGCCAACCGGGGCAAGACCGCAATCCGTGAATGGATCCACCCGTCCTGCCCAGATGGGGCCGTGTCCCTCCTCGATCCGTGGACTGGACGCGTTGGCTGGGTGGAACGCCAACCCAATGGCAGTGTCTTCCTGGCCCTGGAGCCTGGGGAGTCGCGCTTCCTGGTGATCGGCAAGGCCCGGCTAGGGCGGCTGGCATGGCAGGAGCAATTGCCCGACCCCGAGCGCTCCCTGCCAGTGGCGGGGCCATGGCGGGTATCGTTCATCGCAGGTGGCCCGGTGCGACCGGTGGCACGTGCGGTTCGGACCCTCTCGCCCTACACGTCCTGGCCGGAACCGGAGCTGCGACGTTTCGCGGGAACGGCACGGTACGAGGCGACATTCACGGTCTCGCAGGCGCAAGCGAAAGAGGAGTGGTTGCTTGATCTGGGACAGGTCCACGGCAGCGCGCGGGTGCGTCTGAATGGTCGGGAACTGGGCGTGAGCGTACTGGCGCCGCACCGGGTTTTGGTTGGGCCCGAGGGTCTCCGCCCGGGGGCCAACTCGCTGGCAATAGAGGTCACGGGGTTGGCCGCCAACCGGATCCGCGATCTGGACCGCCGGGGGGTGAACTGGCGGATCTTCCACGATATCAACTTCGTCAACATCAACTACCGCAAGTTCGACGCGTCCGGCTGGGCCACCTTCCCCGCCGGCCTCGTGGGCCCGGTACAAGTGATCGGCACGAGACAAGGAGAGTGACATGGCTGAACTGCTGGATCTGCAACGGGTGGTCGCCGACGGCTATCACAACGCCTTCACCGACCTTCTGCACTGGCACGGGCACTACTATCTGGCTTTCCGCAAGAGCGAGCACCATGGCACCAAGCCACGCGGCAAGGTGGTCATTCTGCGCTCGACCGACCTGGCAACCTGGGAGGAATGCGTCTGCCTGAGCACGGGCGGCGACGACCGAGATCCGAAGCTGATTGATGCTGGGGACCGCTTGGGCGTGATCTTCGGCACCTGGTATCCTCGGTGGAGCGCGGACAGCCTGCCCAACCAGGAAGAGGATTTGATCTGCCACGTCTGCCTCTCGCGCGACGGCTTGGCCTGGAGTAGCCCCCGCCAAGTCTGGGGTCCCAATTACTGGCTGTGGCGCGTGTTTGCCAGCAAGAGCGAGGGGTTCTTCTGTTCGGCATACCATTTTGCCCACCGCCCCAACCGAACCGAACGGAGCATCCACCTGATGCGCAGCGACGATCTCCTGGACTGGCACTGCACGGGGCTGATGCTCCAACAGGACGGCCCCGGCGAGCCCGTGCTCTACCAGCCTGAGCCGGACACCTTGCACTGCATCATCCGCCGCGAGGGCAGCGACCACAACGCCTGGCTGGGATCGAGCCAGGCTCCGTATGCCGACTGGCAATGGCGGGACCTCGGCGTGATGATCCATGCCCCCGTCGTGCTGGAGGTCGATGGGCAGTGGTTGGTGGCTGGCCGGTCCCGTCCAGCCGACCTGCCCGAGGGAACCGTGCCACCCAAGAGTGGCTCGCATACCACGCTCTGGGCCGTGCCTCCGCAAGGTCGGGCCGAACACCTCCTCACCGTGCCCAGCGGCGGCGACTGCTCCTACTGTGGCCTGGCCCTGGCCCCCGATGGCAGCGTGCTGATGAGCTACTACTCCCAGCACGAATGGCTGCCCCTCGACGGCAAACAGCCCACCCCGGCGGATGTCTTCCTGGCCACCATTCGCGTCTAGAGCCGGGACGGCTCCCGAACACAGCGACCCCAACGGAAGATCGGAGAAGGGAACCATGAGAACGACACTTTGGGTAACGCTCCTGCTGACGGCCTCCTGCACGACAGGCATTCGGAGGGAAATCCCCCAGGCTATCTGGGAGCCCATCT
>JABGQJ010000279.1 GCA_018648945.1 Victivallales bacterium | reverse complement strand
GTTTGTCTGGCCTGATCGAGTCGTGGGTCCACCATCCGGGGGCGTGAACGCCAAGCTTGGCGGTTTCCTGATGCTGCGCCTTGGCCAGGCGCGCCGAATGCACGGGGGACAAGGGTAGAAGCGGCGTCCCCGCCGCTTTGGGGACGTGTGGCGCAGACGGAAACCGCCGGGTACCTGGAGACACCCGATGCAATAGGCCATCACAGATCCAGATTCCGCGTGCCGCAAGCACCAGTCGACGAAAGCGGCGAGGACGCCGCTTCTACCCTCGCCAGCGCCATGCGCGGATTGGTGGAGTGCTCGGTGCTGAATCCGTGCGCGCAGGCAGGGCTCTTGCGCCGCGATTGGCGGCCGTAGTCCAGCAGGCTGAGCCCCTCGGGTGAGTGGAAGACGCCGTCCTGGGGCATGGGATTGCTCCGTTCCGAACCTGCGCTCAGCTCTGGGGCAGGCCGCAGCTTGCCCAGCTGGCACACGCACTGGTGAGCGCGTCGTGCTCATGGGAGGAGACGACGGCGAACTGCTGGCGGAGATCCGGCGGGGCGTTGGCCACGACGGCGGCATGGGCACCCCATTGCAGCATGTGCAGGTCGTTGTAGTCGTTGCCCAGGCAGTAAGTTTTGGGATGGGGAATGCCGAAACGGATGGCGAGCCACTCGCAACCACTGGCCTTCGAGACGTGGGGGGGGAAGACCTCCACCCAGATGCTCTGTTTGTCCAAGGGCGAGGTGGTGCGAATGACCTGCAACCCCGTCAGGGATGCGCGCAGGGCCGCGAGGCGCTCGAGGTCCAAGGGAATCACGGCGAGCAACTGGCTGGCGGGGCCGATGGGGCTGCCGGTAGCCAACGGAACGGCCAGGCTGGGATCGTAGTCGCGCCGACGGATGAAATCGGTATCCTCGACGCAGGTCTGGCGATAGCGGAACCGGTGGTTCTCGGGGACGGGCTCATGGACCATGAAATTGACTTGATGGGCGAGCATTGCGTCAACGGCGCGAGCGACCTCGGGGCCGGGAATCTGGTGCGCGACCAGCAGTTCGCCGGTCCGCCAATCCACAATGCCAGCTCCGGAGGAGAAGACGAGGTAGTCGATGGGGAAGTCGGCAGGCAAGGCTCGGCGGGTGGAATGGAGGCTTCGCCCGGTGACCACGGCGCGGCAAACGCGGTCTTGCCCCAGCTGGTGCAGAGTCCTGAGGTCCTGCTCAGTGGCCCGTCGCTGAGAAGTCAGCAACGTGCCATCCAGGTCGGTGGCCAAGAGCGCTGTGAAGCGTGGCGTCACGAGCCCAGATCGGCCAGCGTCTGCTGGAGATCGGCCGGCGTCATCTCGTAATGGGAGGAACAGAAGTGGCAGGTGAGCTTGAGCGTCTCGTTCTGGGCCGCGGCTTGGGCCAACTCCTCCCGCCCCATTGCCCCAAGTACATCGCGCATCCGTTCGTGCGAGCAGGTGCAGGCAAAGCGTGGTTCGGCGCCCTCCTCCAGGGAGAAAACGGCAGGCAGTTCGTCCTCGACCAATACCTGCACCAGACGCTCGAAATGATTGTCGATCTTCGGTGCGGCCGCGAGGAGTTCGCGGCACGCTGGGCTGGCGAGGCGCTGGCGAAGTCGCTCGAACAGCTCCAGGTCGCAGTCGGGAAGGGCCTGGATCATGAAGCCTTGGCAGAGGGACACCGGGGCATCGGGATCGGGGCGGAAGCCCACCATGACGGCCATGCCCGTCTCCACCTGGTCGCTGGCGGAAAAGAAGAAGGCAAGGTCGTCCACCACATCCAGCAACCCAGCTTGCCCGGTGCCCGTGTTGAGAGTCTCTTCTGCGGTTCCCTTGACCACGGTCACGGTGCCGGACTCGCCATGGATCTGCTGCTCGGTCTCCACGTATTCATAGAGATTCGGCGGGGTGATGAAGCCGCGAACACGGCCATCGCCCCAAGCCTCGACCACCACGCTCTTGACGGCCCCCGCGTAGTTCCAGCGGAGGGTATAGCGCTCCTCGGGATTCAGCAACGGGATGGTCAGCGCACTGGTGCCGAGGGCACGGCACAGCACATGGCTGGCGAGGGGATCGCAGTTGTGCCGACGCACCACTTCGTTGCACAGATCGGAACAGACCGCGTAGACGAAGCGGACATCGGCATCGCGCAGAATACCACGGTAGACGAAGTCAATCATGCGGGTGCGGATTCCAGTTCTCGGCGACGGTCTACTTCTCGGAGGGAACGACGATGCCGCGCATGATGATGTTCTGGCAGAACAGGAAGATCAGGAACGTGGGGATCGCGGCGATGAGCAGCGACGCGTACATCACGGCCTGACCGCTGCGCTGCTGGAGCTGGTAGAGCCAGACCATCAGAGTCCACATCTTCTCGTCCTGGCAGGTCACGAAGGCGAACATGAAGTTGGAGTAGGCCATGGTGAAGGCCCGGAGGGCGATCACGGCCAGGATGGGCTTGGAGAGCGCCATGGTGATCTGCCAGAACAGGGTCCACTCGCTGGCCCCGTCCAGCTGGGCACTCTCGTACAGCTCCTGCGGCTGGGCGTCGAAGAAACCCTTGAGCAGGAAGATCGAGTAGCCGTTCGCCATGCCGGGGAGAATGAGGGCAGCAAAGGTGTTCAGCAACCCGAGCTTGCGCAGCATAAGGAAGTTGGGAATGCTGGTGACCATCGGGGGGAAGGCCATGGTGCACATGAGGAAGAGCAGGATCTTGTAGCTCGACGGCATCTTGTAGCGGCTCATGGCGTAGGCGGCCAGGGGATTGACCAGGAGCGCCGACATGATGGCGAGAGAGCAGTAAAGAACGGTGTTGAAGATGCCGCGCCCGTGGAACAGCAGGTACTCGATGACCGTGCGGTAGTTGCGGGTCACGAACTCCCAGCGCAGATCCTTCTGATTCTCAAGGAAATACACGTGGTGCATATCGCGCTGCGGCAGCAGGATTTCGGCGGCGGCGGCATAGTTCGTGCCGAGGGCGGCGTTGATGCCGCCGATGTTCCCCCCGTGCTGGGCCATCAGCCAATCCTGGAACTGGAATTCCACGCTCCGGATGGCGAGGTGCTGAACCGAGACCTTGGCGTTCCTGCCCGATACCGGGTCGGTCCATCCCGTGATGAAGGCTTCCCAGTCGGTCCGTTGCATGCCGGAAGAGGGTGGTTGGTCGAAGAGCGGGATCGCCGCAAGGGTGGCATGCGTCGTTCCGTAATGCTTGTTGATGGTGGCGATGTCGCCATGTTTGAACTTCAGGAAAGCCTGATACTCAGCTTTGGCTGCGGGCGATACACGGACCCACTCCAGGGCCACGGTGTCGCGCGTGAACTTCTCCCAGTCCTGCTGTTCCAGCTTGGAGCCTTCGGCCGGATAGGTGCGGGAGAGATGGACATCGCGGTAGCTCCCGTGAGATGTACCGTGCTCTTCGTTGTACTTCGCGATCTCGGTGCCGTATTCCGTCTTCAGGAACTGCTTCTTGAAGAAACCTTCGGGTGAGAAGTAGTACCGCATGCCCACGGGCACGCTAGCCTTGCAGTATTCCTGGAGATCCTTGGCGAGATCGTCGAGCACGGGTTTGTCGCGCCGGAGGAGGCAGCTGAGGGGAATCGCATGGACACTGTTCCAGCCGATGTACTCCGTGCCCAACGCGCGGTTCACATCGTCAATGTCCTTGCCATACTTCTCCTCCAGCAAATGCTTGAAGCCACGCAGGGACGAGGCGAAGGTCCTGGAGTTCGGGGTTTCGAGGTAGCCCGGCGCGAAGGCGTAGAAGGGAAGCTCCGTTTCGCCGAGGAAATCGACCAGCTTCCCGGCCAACTTGCGGTTCGGCTCGCCCTTGGGATGGCCAGCATCCTCGCGGAAGGCCGCCATGGCGTCCGCAAAACTCTCGCCACTCGCACTGACAGTGCCCTGATATGCGGCCAGGAAGGTCTCCCAGGCACCAGCATATATGTGGCGGGGCACACTGCCGGGGATATCCATATCGCGGAATTCGCGGTCCAGTGTCTCCCGTTGCTTCTCCGACAGGGTCGTGCCTTTGCCCACCCAGGCATCAAGCACCCGTTTGGTGAGTGCGGTATCGGGGGAGCACAGCTTCTCGAAGGCCACGTCATCCACATCATACGCCATGTCCAAGTTCAGGATGCGCTCGTTGAAGAGCCCCTCCAAATGCTTGGCGTACATCCAGTCCTGATCGCGGGCGAAGCGGGGGAAGGCATCGAAGGACTTGATGTCCATCGCGCTCTTCGTGCTGCCCGACATCATGAGCAGGAAAGGGTAGACCATGGTGGCAGCACCAATGATCAGGAATGTGTACATCCCGAAAAACAGGAAACGTACTTTCCAGCTCTTTCTACCGATGGCGGAAATGATGGCCATGGACCGCTCTTCCGTTCCTAGTTACCTGTCGTCTTGAACTCAAGACGAGAGAGAATGCGCAGACGGTCGACCGTGAAACCGATCAACATGAAGCCCAGTACCCAAGCCATGGCCGTAGCCGGCCCGAACTTGAGGTACATGTAGGCCTTGTAGAAAATGTGCAGCCCGGCCACCTCGGTGCCCTTGGCCCCGCTGGTCATGGCCAGGATGAAGGCGGTGTTCTGCCAGGAGGCGATGAACACACCCACGAACTGGATGATGAGCAAGGGCTTCAGGATGGGGATGACGACGAAGAGAATCTTGTCGATGAACGTGGCCCCGTCGATGTCCGCCGCTTCGTAGAAGTCGGGGGCAACGCCCTTGAGGGCGGCCAGGTAGATCAGGCATCCTGGCCCCATGCCGGCCCAGACCATGGGCATGACGCAGCAGACCATTGCCGTCTTCGGATCGTCCAGCCAGCGGAACGGGTTCTTCATAACCATGAAGAGTCCGCGGAGGAGTCCGTTCTCGGCCGTGCTGACGCGTGGGAAGATGATGAAAACGAAGGACAGGAGAAGGCCTGCTCCCAGAACGCCCGCAACCGTGCGTACCCAACGGCGAGGCTTGCCATCGGGGTTGCCGTCCTCCTTCCAGGCCGCCGGCATGGATTCGAGGAGCCCGGTGCCCACAAGCAGGAAGACAGCGCACAGAGCGACCACGATCGAGGCCCAGAAGCCCTCCATTTTCAGCAACGGCCCCAGTTGCTTGCTGCCAAAGTAGACCAGCGGGGCCGCCACCATGACGCAGGGCATCAGCGAGAACTTCGTCATGCGCTTGTGGGCCACTGCCCAGACGACGAAGCCAATGTTCAGGAAGCCAAAGGCCGCCAACCCAATGTAGCCCATCGGGGGCAACTCCATGCCGAACAGAATGCGGTTGGCGAAGGAGTAGAAGAACAGAAGCAAGGAGAGCCCCGCAAACAGGGCCATTGAGCCGATCCAGTACCCTTCGTGGATCCACAGTCGCCGGGCGAAGAAGAAGAGAATGAAGAAGAAAAGCAACCCGATACCCAGGAAGCCAATGGCGGGGATCTTCAGGACCACGGTGTTCAGGACCCCGAACTCGCTCTTCTCGTAGAACGACCGCCAGAGGTAGATCACCACCAGCCCAGTGATTACGGCAGGAAGATAGAACAGGGTGCGGAAGAGGATCTTGCCACGGGGAATCTCCTGGAGGAGAACCGCAAGAATCACGGGAGGAAGGAAGGTCATGGATACCACGAGCAGGCTGTAGCGCAGGGAGTTCCAGACCGCCTGCCACCACTCGCCATCCCAGAGTAGGTTGGCGAAGTTGTCGACCCAGACGAACTCGGAACCACCCATGATGCGGTAGTTCTGGAAGGCCATTCCCGACCCCATGACCAGGGGCACATAGCGCCAGAAGAAGATGGAGAACACGGCGGGGAGGATGATGATATAGGCCCACTTGTAGCGCCGGAACCCCCAGGTGGTTTGCTCGACGCCCTCGATCTTGGGCGGCGTGAAAATCCGGATGATCTTGCGGAAGACCAAGGCGAAGGCGATGATGATGACGACCAACAGGAACGTGGCGGCGGACCGCCGAATGAGCAGTTGCTTGGGGGTCAGGATGCCAATCATCTTCTCGTTCGCCTCGATGGCCCCCTCTTCCAGCAGTCCCTTCATCACCGCGACGCGCGCCTCGAGATCCTCGGGCAGTTCGCGCCCCAAGGCCAGTTCCTCCGCATTCACCATGGGCTTGGTCATCACGTGATAGACGAGCTGACAGTTGCGCCCGTAGGGCTCGGGCTTGCCTGTCTCGATGGCGATCTTGAAGGTCTCCTCCCAGCCCTTGGGCGCCAGGCGGATCATGTCCTCGTAGCCAAACAGCCGCAGGTAGTAGGGATTCACGAAACGGCCTAGGCCACCCTCGACCATGATCTTGGTGCGGATCTGGACCGCGTCCCGGGACTCGTGGAACCGGAGGAACTCCCAGGCGGCATCGCGCACGACCGGATCCTTGATGCCGGCGAACAGGCCCTGCATCCGGGAGTTCAGCTCACCGCCGCGATGACGCACGCCGTTCTCGTCGGGAAAACCACGGGGCACAGCGACCATGCCGGTGATATCCGGGTTGATCGTGCTGAACAGTTTCTCGTCGATGTAGGCGGGATAGAACCCGATCTGCCCCAGCTCCCACTTCTGCCCTGCCTCGGTCTCTTTGTAGGCGTAGCCGAAACGGTCGCGACCATCCACATCCGTCCAGTGCTCGGTGCAGAGCCGAGTGTAGAACTCCAAAGCCACGGCCCCGGCCCGCGAGTCGAAAGCGGCCCGCCATTCGTCCTTTTTCTCATCGTACAGCATGGCATCGCCGCCAGCCGACCAGAGGAAGGTGACCCAGAACCAGCTTTCGCTCTTGCCTTTGCCGAAGCGGGCACCGTAGGTTCCCTCCTTCGGGTTGGTAAGCTTCTTGCAGGCCGCGAGGAAGTCCTCCCACGTCCAGTCGTTCTTGGGATAGGGGATGCCGGCGGCATCAAGCAAGTCCTTGCGGTACAGCATGACCTTGCCGAGCACGCCGCCATGGGGCATGGCCCACACGTGTTCCTCACCCGACGGGCCGCGACGCTTGATCACGGGCCAGATCTTCTCGTGGACCGCAAACTTCTTCTCCTCCTCGGTCATGGAGCTGAGATACTCGTCTTCGGGCTTGTCCAGAGGGTAGAGGAAGCCCTCTTGGACATAGGTGTCGGACTGCCGGAAATTGACGTACAGGATATCGGGGGCGATGCCGCCGGCGATGGCCATCAGGGGGCGCGAGTCCATGCCCATGCCCTCGATGGTGATGCCGCTGAACTGCTTCAGCTCGATCTGCACCTTGTCCCAGTTGTGCGTGCCGTACTTGCCGGGATTACCCTTGTACTTGTCCTTGTAGCGCTGCTCGAAGATGCTGGGATGGCGTTTCACCGTGCCATCGGGCATCTTCTCGTCCCAGCCTTCCGCCCAGCGGCGGGTGAATTCCTTGACCACGGCCACGTCGGCCCGGGTCTTGGTGTCGGTCCGCGTCGGGTCGGGCAGCCGATAGCACTTGACCATCACGGTGGTCGTGCCGTCTGCCTGGTCGGACACCAGTCCGGCTTGGACGAGTCCCGCCAACACCAACAGAGGCAGGGCAAAGCGATAGATGAGAGGGATGTTCATGTACTTCTTCAGCATCGCAGTTAGGCAGTAGCGGCAGGACACCGGGAACTGCTACAGTCGCAACACGCTCCAGAACGGGCGAAAAACAGCTCGGTAAAATAGCGGATGCCCCCCGGAAATGAAAGCCCGACGGGCGATTTGCAGGTCACAGGAGCGCGCTGGCGTGGATTTGAGGCGGCACGCTTCCTGGTTGGTCTGTCGGGAAGGCCAAGAGACAGGGGTCGCCTGTACCACGGTGTCTACGGCCTGCGGTTGCTGCTATCCATCGTGGCAGCGCCTCTCTTCAGAAGCCTCTGCATGACGGCAATGCGTGCCTCTCGATCCTCCGGGAGATTCCCGAACCGGCCCAGATTCTCCGCTCGGTTTATCGGCTTTGTCATCTCGCAGTAGATCAGCAGGCAGTTGCGCCCATAGGGCTCGGGCTTGCCGGTCTCAATGGCGATCTTGAAGGCCTCCTCCCAGCCCTTGGGTGCCAGGGGAACCAGGTCCTCGTAGCCGAACAACCGCAGGTAGCGTGGGTTCATGAACCGCCCTTTCCCAGCCGCCACGATGATCCGGGTGCGGATGCGGGCGGCCTCTTTGGAGCCCTCGAAGCGGATGTACTCCCAGGCCGCGTCGCGCACGGCGGGGTGCTTGATTCTGGCATATAGCCCATGCATTCTGGAGTTCAGTTCGGCGCCGCGATGGCGCTTGCCATTCTCGTCGGGGTAGCCCAGTGGCATGGCGACCATACCGGTGATGTCCGGGTCAATGGTGCTGAAGACCCTCTCGGAGATGTATGCCTGGTAGAAGCCGATCTGCCCCCGTTCCCACATCTGTCCAGCGTCAGGGACATTCTTGTATGCATAGCCGTAGCGGTCACGCCCATCCGCATCCACCCAGTGTTCGGTGCACAGCCGGGTGTAGAACTCGAGCGCCACAGCGCCAGCTCGGGAACCGAATGCGGCGCGCCACTTGTCCTCTTTCGCATCGTAGAGCATGGCGTCGCCGCCCGCCGACCAGAGGAAGCCGGTCCAGAACCAGCTCTCGCTCCGGCCCATGCCCAGGCGAATGCCGTAGGACCCTTCCCTTCGGTTGGTTAGCTTCTTGCAGGCGGCGAGTAAGTCCTCCCACGTCCAGTCGTTGGTGGGATGGGGGACCCCGGCCCTGTCCAGCAAGTCCTTGCGGTACAGCATCACCTTTCCCAGCACGCCGCCAAAGGGCATGGCCCAGACGTGTTCCTTCCCCACTGCCGCCGCCCGCCTCTTGATCACCGGCCAGATCTTCTCGTGGACGCGGAATTGCTTCTCCTCCTCGGTCATGGCAGCGAAATACCCGTCGCTGGGCTTGTCCAGGGGATAGAGGAGGCCCTTCCGGATGTGAGCGTGGGACTGGCGGAAATTGACGTAGAGGATATCGGGCGCATCGCCTGCCTCGATGGCCATCCGCGCGGCGTCGGTGATGCTCACGCCCTCGGGTGGTTTGCGGCGAGGCCTGAACTGCTCCAGCTCGATCTGGACTCTACCCCAGTTATGCTTGCCATACCTGGCGGGGTTGGCCTTGTACTTCTCCTTGTAACGTTGCTCGAGAATGCTGGGATGGTGCTTCACGAGCCCATCGGGGAGCGTCTCGTCCCAGCC
>JABGQJ010000278.1 GCA_018648945.1 Victivallales bacterium | reverse complement strand
ACCTTCTTGCCACCTTGTACGCGCAGAACCACCAATTCTCACGCGAAAATCAGAAAAGAGAGGGAGCGAGACAAGCTGCTGACGAAGGTAGCACTCGCGGCTTCTCCCCCCGCTTTCTCGCTCCCTCTGCAAAATGGGAGCCTCTTCCCCAGGGGAGTGACGCCCCTGGGGAAGGGCAATGGCAGGTTCCCCGGTGCGGGACACCTTGCTACCTTCTTACCTCCTTGTACGCATGAAATCGCCCATTCTTACGCGAAGGTCGAAAAAAAGACGGCCAGCAACAGCACACTGCGATTCTCTCTGGGGTGCCTGCCTGCCGAACGCACCGTGTAGCCATCAAGACTGCCACCGCCACGGTGCCATGGGACTCGCCTCTGAATGCGGAACCAACTGCCAGCCACTGAATAGCCAATCCTACCCGAAAGTACAGTATGTCGCGCTGCCGCACTCGCCGGACCACTGCCCAACTGGCCAAACTGGCGGAGTGCTCGCCCGACGAGATCGGCTGTGCGGGGCAGGCCATGGGAGAAAACGTGTAGAACCACCTCCACTATCCATTGCACGGCGACGAACACGCGGTATTGTTACCAATGTCAGCCAACACACTGGCAAGAACATGCGAACAAATACTAACAGACGAGAGCACCACTGACCAACGAGTAACCCAGACTGCTCACAATTTTTAGCTCCGGCAGGTTCCTCCTCCCTCCCTCCTTCCTCCCTTCTCTCTTCCCTTCCCTGCCGGAGCTTCTTTTTGCCCTCGATTTCCGGTCCTCCAAGAGGCCCATCCGCCGTCGCTTCCTCCCCGCCTGAGCTTGTGCGTCCCCTCCTTGCCCGACATATTGCCTTCCTGCTCGAAGGACTCCGTTCACGCACTTGCAGGATGATGCCAATGAAGCCGATACGTTCCCCCTTCTCCCTCTGGGGGCTGACTTGGTGCTGTGGCCTGGGCTTCGCGGCAACGCAACCGGCTGGTGGTGCCACCGTCCCGCCACCGTCTCCCCAGCGCATCGGCGAAATCTCCCAGATGCTCGCGCCCGCACCACAGGGGTTCGGGGCCGCGATCGGCGACCGCGAACAGTGGAGGCGATTGGCCAGCCACCCGGCCTATGCCCGAGTCGTGGAGGCTGGTGAGAGAGCTCTGGCGAAGCCACTGCCCGAGCAGCCGGATGACCTGTACCTCGACTTCTCGCGCACGGGCAACCGAACCCGTTGGCAGCGGGTGGCGGCCGAGCGCCGCAATCGCATCCCCGCGTGCGTGCTCGCGGAGTGCGTCGAGAACAAGGGACGGTTCATCAAGCCCTTGGTCGAGGCCATCCAGGCGGTTTGTGCCGAACCCACCTGGGTCATGCCTGCCCATGACCGCAAACTGCTCAATTTCGAGGGCAAGATCGTCGAGATCGACCTCGCCTCTTCCGGCGTGGCAATCAACCTGGCCATGGCTGAGGTGCTGCTGGCCGACCGCCTGCCGACCAAGACGCGGGCCCTGATCCACGAGCAGCTCGAGCAGCGCATCTTCTCTCCCTTCCGCGACATGGCGTTGGGCAAGCGCTCGGCCGATTGGTGGATGCGCACGACCAACAACTGGAACGCGGTCTGCCTGGCCAACGTGGTGAACTCGGCGCTGTGCCTCCTGCCGTCCAGCGCGGGCCGCGCCTTCTTCGTGGCCTGTGGCGAGCTGTACTCGAAGAGCTTCCTGGCTGGCTTCCCCGAGGACGGGTACTGCACCGAGGGCGTGGGGTACTGGTGCTATGGCTTCGGCCACTACCTGCTCCTGGCCGAGGGAACCTGGCAGGCAACCGGCGGCAAGATCGACCTGATGGCCGACGAACACGTGAAGCAGGCCGCTCTCTACGGTGCCCGGATCGGCATCCTGGACGGGGTCTGCCCCGCCTTTGCGGACTGCTCGGTCACGGCCCGCCCGTCGAGCCTGTATATGCAGTACATCAATCGTCGCTACCGACTGGGACTGCGGGAGTGGGAAACCGACGACATGACTTCACCGGCGGGCACGTTGGTGCAGGCCATGATGTGGTCGTTCCCGAACGCCGCCACCGCCCAGCCACGGGCCGAGGAGATCGTGGATGGCGGCGGGCTGCGCGACTACTTCGAGTCGGTCGGCATCCTCGTCGCCCGGCCGAAACAGGGCAGCACGTGCCGCCTGGGGGTTGCCCTCAAAGGCGGCAACAATGCCGAGCACCACAACCACAACGATGTGGGCTCCTACGTGGTGGCTCTCGACGGCGACCCCGTTCTGCTCGATCCCGGCAGCGAGGTCTATACGGCCCGGACCTTCAGCAAGCAGCGGTACGTAAGCAAGGTGCTGAACTCCTTCGGCCACCCCGTGCCGAAGGTGGCAGACACTCTCCAGCGCACCGGTCGAGAGGCGGTCGGCGAGGTGCTGGCCAGCGAGTTCTCGGACACCAAGGACCGCTTGGTTCTGGACATTTCTTCGGCTTACACGGTGCCGGATCTGAAGAGTCTGCAGCGAGAGTTCCTGTACTCCCGCGAGGGGCTGGGATCACTGACCGTAACCGACCGCGTGGAGTTCGCCTCCCCGCAGGAGTTCGGGACGGCCATCGTCGTCGTCGGCGACTGGCAGCAACCCGACCCCAGGACGATCATCGTCCTCGACTACCGGGCGACGGCGCGGGTAACCCTCTCCTCCGAGGGCGGGGAGATTGCCCTCAGCGAAACCATCCTGGACGAGGACACCCACACGCGGCAACCCCCGCGGCGTCTGGGCATCGACTTCACCAAGCCGGTGATCTCGGGCAGCATCACGGTCCGGACCGAGCCCTACCACCCAGCAGATGATCCCGACAATCTGGTCCGCAACGGCAACTTCGAGTTCGGCATGCACGGCTGGCGCCTGAAGGCGGGCGGCATGGGAAGCCTGAGCGAGGAACAGACCGCCAGCGGCACGCGTTCGCTGAAGATCGTGGATCCCCGGAAGGACTACGGGTCCAATATCACCTCGGCGCCCATGGATATCGGCAGTGCCCGCTCCTTCGAACTGACCGGCAAAGTCTTCATCGAGTCCGGCCAGGGGGTCGGCGTCTACGTCCGCTATCTCGGCGAGGACCGCAAAGTTCTGAACATGCTTAGCTCCTACAAATGGTCGGGCGGGGTCATCACCGCATCAGGCAAACCGGGGGAATGGACCCCCTTCAAGATGCCCTTCACCGTACCGGCAGAGACCAAGCAGTTGCAGATCTGGATCCACAGCGCCAACGCGGCCGTCGTGACCGCCTACCTCGACGACCTCTCGATCCGCCCCATCAAGTGAGTGACATGAGCAAACCCAAGCCACACTTCAAGAACACCTTCCTGACCGGCGTACTGACGGTCGTCCCCCTGACCCTGACCCTGTTCCTCACCGTCTGGCTATTCAACAAGGTGACTGGCCTGATCCCCATCATGCTCGGGACTCTCCCCAGCCAGGCCGTGCAGGATCTGCTGGAGAACCCGGGGTTCGTCCTGGCAGTGCGCATCGTCGGGCTCGGCCTGATCGTGTTTGCCATCTACTTCGTCGGGCTGATCGCGAAAGGCGTGCTGGTGCGGCAATGCCTGGCGGCGCTGGAAAGGCTGGTCGAGCGGCTGCCGATGGTCGGCACGCTGTATTCCACCATCAAACAGATGGGCAACGCCATTCTGCGCGGCGGAGGAACCGGCATGTTTAAGCAGGCGGTGCTCCTGGAATACCCACGCAAGGACTCCTATGTCCTGGGATTCCTCACCGCAGAAGGCGCTGCCGAACTGGAGGCCAAGACGGGCCAGGATCTGCTGAGCATTTTCGTGCCGACAACCCCCAACCCCACCAGCGGATTCCTCCTCATGTTGCCGCGCCAAGATGTGACGTTGCTAGACATGACGGTCATGGAAGCCATGCGCCTGGTCATCTCCGGCGGCGCGGTCCAGCCGCCCTGGACGGCAGAAGCCAAGCAAGACAAGAACGAGGAACGTGACGATGGCTGACCCACGCTACCTCAGCTACATGGGCCAAGGCCCAACCCAGATCCCGCACTGGGAACACTGGTCCTGCCCGGATGCCGAGACCTTTCTGACCGGCATCGACTACTACCAACACCCGAAGCTCTGCCGCGAACGTCTGCGCGAACTGTATCCGCAGCTCGGCCTCGGCATCCCCCCAAACGACGAGCCCAAGACCCACCCGGCCGAACGGCTCGCCGAACTGGGCGACACCGAAGACGGCACCCGCGTGCGCTGGGGAGACAATCTGAGCGGATCATGGGTCCACGGCGAGGCAATCTTCAAGACCGCCGAGGATGTCTTCGCGTTCAGCCCGCTGGAGAAGGCCGACTTCCGGGACTGGGGGCATGTGGTCATGGCCTGGGACTTCTCCAGTGAGGAGGCCATCTACCAGCGGCTTCGCGCCAACTACCCCGCCGAATGGGGCGACCGCGCGCCCGCAGGCAGTTCCGCAAGTACCGGGTTCTACAACACCACCTTCATGTGGCCCATGCTGACCTTTGGCTGGGAGCTGTTCCTGGAGTGCTGCCTGGACCCGCGCTTTGAGCGGGTCATGGACGAGTTCGCCGAGATCAACCGCCGCGTCTTCCGAGCTTTCGCCCGCCTGCCGATCAACTTCGTGGTCTGCCACGACGACATCGTGATGACCTCCGGCCCCGTCTGTTCCCCGGAGTGGATGCGCCGCTACGTCTTCCCCCGCTATGAGGAGTATTGGGATCTGCTACGGACAGCGGGCAAGGAGGTGATCTTCATGTCCGACGGCTGTGTGGACGCCTTCGTGGACAATGTCATGGCCTGTGGCGCGCGTGGGATCGTCAGCGAGCCCTATACCGACTACAAGGCCATCGCCCGCCGCTACGAGAACTGCTTCCTGGCCGGGGAAGGCGACAACCGCGTGCTCATGCGCAACCGCCCCGACGAAATCCGCGCCATGGTCGAGCGCATGGCGGAGACCGGGCGCATGTCCCAGGGATATATGATGTGCATCGGCAACCACATCCCATGGAACGTCCCACCCGCAGCGATCAAGCTCTATCTCGACCTCTCC
Organism: Victivallales bacterium; assembly: GCA_018648945.1. The sequence goes on along the minus strand of JABGQJ010000278.1, from coordinate 4,153 downwards.
GCCGAACTCGCCACGCGCTGATCCAGCCCACACCAGGGGAGACCCCGACGGAAACTGCTTGACTGACCCAGCGGACCGTGGTATTGGTTAGGACCGTCCAGCAGATGGCCCATAGACAACCCCAACGCACATGCGGGTAGTCGATTGGTGGGCTGGCCTGCACTGAACGGGGACGCCGGACGGCCAACCCGAGAATCCCGAAGCCGGACAACAGCCCAGGAAGGACAGGGGATGCACGCGTGCCTTATTCTCACAGAGGGGGAATCGGGGACAAGTTGTCGTTTCCCGTTGCCACGGGATGGGGCGGTGGTCGTTGGTCGTCGGAAACAGTGCGACATCGCCCTGGATGATCCGAGCATCTCCGGCAAGCACTGCCGGATCGAGGGTGCCGAAGACGGGTGGCAAATCCAGGATCTGGGAAGTACGAACGGCGTCTTCGTCAACGGCCAGCGCACCACCGAGGCCACGCTGGGTGACGGCGACGCGCTCCGCCTGGGGACCGTGACATTGCAGTTCGCCCTGGCGGACCTGGAGGCGAGCGCGCCGCTGCCAACCGACGGGCGGGAAGCACCGGCGGAGCCAGCCATGGTGCCAGGGGAATCGCCGGGGGCCGAAAATGAGGCCCGGGAGCAGAAGACACAGATACCGGCGGCAGAGGAACCCATGCCGCCCGTCAGGTCCTTGCCGAAGTTGCGGCGACCGCGGCCGCTCCTCATCCCGCTGGTGCTGTGCATCCTCGTGCTCGCTCTTGGCGTTCTTGGCTGGATTCTGTCCCAGCACCGCAACGGCGGGACGGATGACAACCCCGACCCGGCAGCGACCACTTCGCAGCAACTGGACGGCGAGGATGCGCCAAGTGCCAGCGGGCAAGACCCAGCCCTTCCCCCGCAGGACCCCGAGAGCGCCCAGACTGGCCCGACAGACACGGGCTTGGCGGATCGGGGCGCAGGGGTGCCAGATGTGGAACCCATCGACCAGGACACCTACGTGCTGGCATCCCCTTCCTACCCTCCTACCGAACGCCACGGCGCAGTGGTGGCTTTCAGCCAGGATCTGCGCCTCGCCATCACCCGGGGGGCCGAAGAGACGTTGCTGGTCCGTAATCTGAGCACGCCTGCCAGGACTGTTGAGCTTGCGGGCTACCACAGTTCCTCAGCCTTGGTCGCGTTCAGCCCAAGCGGGGACCGGGTCGCAACGGCGATGCTCGACGGTAAGGTACAGATATGGAGCACTTCAACAGGTAAGGAACTGCGGACGTGGCAGCGGAAGAAGGGCTGGGCGGCCCGCCTGTTCTTCAGTCACGACGGTGAACTCCTCGTCACCATCGCCCGGTCGTCTCTTGAAGTCCGGAACACCAGGACTGGACAGGAGGCTGAGCTCTCTGGGTTGGACCCAGCCCAGGGCGACCTGATGGCACAGAGCGCCGATGGGGCGAGCGTCCTGCTCGAACGTCACAACACGTTCGTCATCCGGAATCTCAAGACGCAGGAGGAGCGCGCCTACACTCCGGGATCGGGCAGCCAACCGGGCTACGGCGCCAGCGCCATCAGCCCGGATCTGTCGGTCGTGGCCCAGGCCAGAACCCGCCTGAGAGTGATGCACATCGCAGAGCAATCGCACACGACATCCGAGTCCTTCCTAGGGGGGCGCCGCGGATCCGCTTCGGCCATGGACCTCAGTCCGGGCGGCGCCTACCTCCTGATCGGCAGCAAGGCCCAAAGCGGCGGGTCAGAGGGGGATGTCGTGGTCTGGGACATCGCCGAAAAGCGCCCATGCTGGTCGTTCCGTGGCGGCAAGAGCCGTTCCGGAAGGGTCACAGCCGTCGCGTTCGACCCCGACATGAAACGGATTCTGGCCGCGTATCAGGACGGCAAGATCCGCGTCTGGGAGCGGGCCGCCGCAGGACCAAAGGCACCCGCGTCTGCGGGGATCCCATCTGGATTTACCGCCGTCACACCAGCCCCGGGCGGTTACCATCTGAACTTCCCCCTCGGCCAAGGGGGACGCGAGGGCGTGGAGATGACCCGCACCCGCAGTTTCTCGGCAGATGCCAGCCGCACGGCGTGGAGCCATGACTGGGCCGTCCACGTAGCCGATACAGGCACCGGGGCAGAGCTCTTGAAGGTGGTGGTCCCGCGCGACGATCCGCCCATCACCAGCATTGCCCTGAGCCCGGATGGCAAGATCCTGGCCATCGGGAATCGGCACTGCATCGTCGAGGTTTTCGAGGTCGATACCGGGAGGGACATTCTACGGCTGACCGGCCACGACAACCTGCAGAAGGCGCTTCTCACGGGGGAGATCCTGGGGGACGTCCGCGTCCAGTTCATCAGAGGCAGCGACCGCTTCGTCTCCCACGCAATGAGCGGCAAGCGCCATGTCCTCCGGCTCTGGAACACGGAGACCGGTAAATCACTGCTGACCATCAAAGGCACCCGGGGAGCGGTGGATGTGTCCCCAGTCATCGCCTTCGCCGCCGACAGCAGCGGGGCCAAGCTGCTCGCCGGCACCAAGGAGTTCGGACTCTACGACGTGGAAACGGGCCGGCAACTCAGCACATTCGCCGGCCACGACGCCACTGTGGGGGGAGGGCTGGTCGGGAAGTACCCCATCACCCGACTGGCGCTGAGCGAGTCCCACAGCCATGTCGCATCGTGGGTGCAGGCCGACAAGATGAAGGTCTGGGACAGCAGCGGGAAAGAGCTGCTGTCATTCCCGTGGGCATCCCCATGGTCGGCCTACGGCTGGTGGGTATCCCAGCGACCGAGGGCCGACCGCCTCGGCCGCATCTTCGGTCCAAAGGACAAGAGCATGGCAGGCAACACTCCCGCAGGTCAACCACGCGACATGCTCAACCAACTGATGCGCCAGGAGCCTTGGTGGGTAGAGAGCCTGGCGGGAACCCCAGGCAACAAGATCCGGGTGAGGAAGTGGAACGGCCAGCAGGTCGTCGAACTTGCCACCCTGAGCCATGGGGAGGCAACGTACACGCAGGCATCGGCGTCTGCCGACGGCGCCCGGTTCGGAACGCTGGCGCGAACGAATGCCTTCACCGCCGACCTCACGCACTGGGCCCGAGCCTGGGACGTGGCGTCAGGGAAGGAACTCCGGAAAATCAGCGACCACAGTGCATATCTGAGCTTCGTTGCGTTCGGCGGCAACGGGGATTGCTTCCTCTCTTGGCAGAGCGGGTACATGTACGTATGGGGCCCTCCGCCGGACTTCCTCCTCGCTGCGCAGCGCCCCTTGCCCAAGGACCATGTGGTGTGGGGGTTCACCGAAGATGGCATGCAGATTGTCTCCGGGACCAAGCTGGCTCTGAGCGACCCGGATTTCGTGGTCAAGTGGAAGACTGAATTCAAAGTCTGGGACGCGCTCACCGGCACCGAGATTTCCATCGACAGGAAAGCGCCCCTTGGGGTCCGGGCCACCGATGGGCACCCCGAACTCAAACGCGTCGTGGCCGTGACCGGGGCAAGACGTGGCAAGGCAACAGGGCCTGACCTGCTCCGGTTTGTCGATTCCCGAGCCCCCAAAGTGACCAGCCCAGACGGACGACGGACCGCCGTTGTGGCCGAGGCGAGGGCAGCCAGCATCGAGCAGGCGCACGTCATGCAGGGGAATCGCAAGACAGTACTCCTACAGCGGTCCACCACGGGGGAGCTCCTTCACACCCTCCAGGTGGAACAGCCGCTCACCGCAGCCTTCAGTGCCGACAGTCGCACCGTGGCCGTCGGCGGCGGCAACGGAGTCGTCACACTCTTCGACGTGGAGACAGGCGACAAGCGCGCAGAACTCACCAGCAATGCCGCCGGTCTTGGCTGCCTCTGCATCACGCCCGACGGCAAGTACGTCCTGGCAGCCAGCACGGACCGGACTCTCGTCGTCTGGGACGTCGCGTCCCGTCGTCGACTGCTGAAAGCCTACCTCTTCCTGCAACCCGCCTGCGCCCTGCGGCTCCTGCCAGGCGGTCGAGTCATCGCCTCGGCCACCAATGACGGGCACATCAGGTTCTGGGATCTGCAGCGACTGCTGGCGGCGGTGGAGCGCTGATCCGGGCGCACCCGTTCCCAGGTAGGTGCGCCGGGCCCCGGTGCACTCCCCCGGCTCCTCCCACGTGTGGCCTACAGCCCTTTTCTGCGCGTCAGTCGAG
>JABGQJ010000277.1 GCA_018648945.1 Victivallales bacterium | reverse complement strand
CCTTCCATGGCATCGTGCCGTGTGCAACTCCCACCAGGCGACCTGCTGGCAATCCACCTGCGGTCAGGGGGCGGCAGCACTGCTGAGCTGCAACACCCGCACCTGCTCGCCGGGCACGGGCAGACGTAGCAGGAACTCCTCTCCCTTTGCCTCGCCCTGCCACTTCTCGCCGCTCAGCAAATCGATCGCGCTCAACCCGGTCCTGCCGAGGGGCAACGACGTGTGGTCGATGGCGAGGGACACCAACCGCTCCTTCTGTGCGGCATTGTAGACGGTGAGATACACCGCGTTGTCCTTGCCCGGTCCCCAACGCTCCACCCAGACATCCCGCAGATCACTATGCACGTGCGAGACTGGTTGCCAGCCGGCGCGAGTGATGCGGCGCAACGCCGGCACAAACCGCCGGTTCAGGCGCTCCACGGGAGCGTAGTCCTCGAGCGAACGGAAGACATTCGTGTTCCCGAAGGAGGGATAGATGCCATAGAAGGTGCACAGGTGGTAGTAGTGGGCCATCTTCGCGGGATCAGCATGGATGTTGTAGATGAGCAGGAGGAAGGGCTTCTGGTACGCCATCACGCGCTTCTGTTCGAGGAGACCGTGGCCCTCGACTCCCATCACATCCAAGGCGAAGAAGTGGAAACGGCGCGTCTGGTGGACGCCATTCGCGAACAACACCTTGTCCGCAGCGTGGAGGACGTCCCGCAGGCCCCACAGGAACTCCAGAAGGGGGTATTGGTTCGATATGGCGGGCTTGCCGCTCTGCCCATCGTAGGTCAGGGGAGTCTGCGTGACGGCCATGTGGTCGGGCCGATGGTCGCTGTATTCGCCCCACAGGCCAAGGGAATCTACATAGATGCCGTCGATGGTGGGCGCATCTCGAAGCCAGCTGGCGGTGGTTTGGAGGAGGGCCTTCGCCACCGTTGCCCCCTCTGTTTCCCGGAGCAGAGCTGGGTTCGCATTCAGGGGGAAGGTCACGGACTTTCCTCCCCAGGTGGTGTTGCGGATGAGAAGACGAGGCGCGCCATCGGCTCCGGTCAGCATGCAGTTCTCGATGATCTCCTTCATGTCCTTGCCCCACCCGCGCCCGCGTTTCTCGTCCGCCAGATCCGCCTTGCCGAGGAGGGCCAGGGCCTGGGCGGAAGATGTGGGCAATTCTGGAAGGCGGCGGATCTCCCGTTGGCCGGGAATGATGTAGGGACAGGTGTAGAACCCGTGCTCGTCACCATAGGCGCGGTGGCTCACGCCCCCTTCATGGAAGGTGTAGTTCTCCGGGTCGGGAAGCCATTTGGGAATGCCACCGAAGAGCCAGAGCCCTTCCCGTGTCACCCGCTTTTCGAAGGCCCATGGATGCATCCTATAGTAGCGCCGGGCCGCGTCGCGCAGACCCCACCGACCATCGCAACGGTAGATGTTGAACCGGAATGGAGCGGCGCTCCGGTAGGTGCCACCAGCCGCGGGCGACAGGCCGAAGCGGAAGGACACGGCGAAGCCTTGCTCCGGATCATGCGTGAAGGTGCACTCGCAGGGCGAATCGGCAGGGACTGCCAAGGCAACACCGTCCCGGCTACCGGGGTCACTGACCGAGGCGAAGGTGGTGGTGTCCGAGCCGAGCGGAAGATCCTCGATGGGCGTCTCCTCCCGGATGCTCGTGCCCCAACGCCATCCCGCCCCACCAACCGGCAGAGCGAACCAGACATCGACGGCTCGGTCGGTGCCACGTGTGTCCCGGATTGTCCCAGTACACGAGATGCAGTCTGCCCTTCCCTGGAAGACGGCCTCCACGATGAAGCCGTCGCTCTCATACCGTTGGCGGACCATGCCGTCCTTGGCGTCCACGTCTCCGGTGACGCAGAGCGCCGCCTTGCCCACCTCCCGAATCCAGAGCCCGGTGCGCCCGAACCCCGCAGCCAAGTCCCGGGTACCGAGGCGAACGGAGGCGATGCCGCCATTGTCAGCCACGTCGATCGCCAAGCCGTCCTGGGAGCGCACGCGGAATGTCGTGCCATCTCCGGCAGGCCGAGGCCCCGCGGGGAGGGCGGCGGCCCGAATGATCCGGAGTTCGGCATCGTCCCACCAGACCGTCCCCAGGCTGTAGTTGCAGAGGTACATGGCGAGGCGGCTGGAGGGGGCCCGGACGATCATGTGTCCCCTGACTTCGCGGAAGCCGTGCGTCCCGCCAGGGCACGTGGCACTCGCGTTCTGGCGCACGCTGGCCGTACTGTAGAGCTGCATGATAATGCGAGGTGAATCCGCGCAGTCCTGGGTGGCAGCGAAGGCGGAGAAAGTCAGACGCGTCCCGGCGGGGAGGGGCGGGTCGAAGCGATAGGACTGCACCACGTTGCCTGTCTCGGTGGCCGCGCGGTTCGTGATCTGCACGGAAGCGGTCCCGGTGCGTCCGCGCTGCCGGTCCCAGACGATCTGGCTCGTGGTCTTGCGCTGGTTGAAGGCCCATTCTGCAGGACCGGCGTCGCCTTGCTCGAACCCGGGATTGCGGACGGCGTTGGGCTCGGCACCGACCAGAGTGACCCCAATCAGAACCATGCCAAGAATCGTGAAGCGCATCGCGGGGTCCTCCATGCTGTCCGTCGTGGCGGGGTGGATTCCCGGCAGGACAAGGGTCGCTGGTCAAGATCCCGCACGTCCCCTATTCGGTGTACTCGATGCGCAGCTCGGAAGGGAACCCGGACTCGCGGGTCGTATAGTCGGTGCCATCGCAATTATCGGCCTCGATGACCAGGCGCAGCTCCTTCATGCCCTTCAGGTTGACGTCCAGGGGCACATCCATAACTTGCCGCGAGGCAACTGCCTTGAGATCACCCACTTCCTGGCCGGCCTTGGGGCGGTTCCGGTAGGTCATCTTGGCTGGATTCCAGTCGTCCGGCACGATGTGGATGCGCCCACCGTCGGAGGTGGGGTTGTTCGAGTTGCGCAGCCGCAACTGGGCGGAGACTACCTTGCCGGGAATCTTGTCCAGCTTGAACCGCAGGTAGGCCACATGGTGGCTCTCGTCGCCAATCTTCTGGTGGCCGCCATCGAGCAGCATGTAGGCGGTCTTGCCCCGATTCAGGCCGAAGCTCGGCCCCACGTAGGTGTCTTCCGAGGCGGAGATCACCATGCGGTCACGGTTGCCCAGGTACTCGACGGCAATGGCGGTCGTTGCCTCCGCTGTGCCGTCGGCCTGGAGCAGTTCGACCGGAATCTGGAGTAGTCCGGGCTGGAGCGCGGCCGCGTCGGCGGCCAGCTCCACCTCGATCTCCAAACGCTGGCCGGAGGCCACACTGACACTCTTGGTCGCGGGCGTGACCTTCATGCCGGCCGGGGGACGCAGGCGCAGGGATCCCTTGAACGCGTCTGCCTTGTGGTTGGTAATGCGCACGACGGCCTTCGTCGTGGGGCGCTTCCGGTTCAGCAACGGCGGCTGATCAGCCATGAGCCCAACCTTGAGCACGCGCTCGCGGATCACCTCGACCGCCTGCACCAGGGGCATCTGCTCGGGGGTCGGCTTGGCGTTTGGCGTCGCCAGCGCAATCTCGATGGTCTCCACTGCTTCGATTCCACGGAACTCCCGCACCAGCGCGCGCTTGGCTCCCTTGGCGAGGGCGACCGTGTCGAAGCCGGCGGCCACTGGCTTGCCCTGGACCTTGATGCCGAAGAGGCGTTGGCCAGGCTTGGCGCCCTGCGTTTCCGCGAAGTGCAGGCGGACCGTGTAGGCGGCTTCGCCGTCGCCTGGTGCCATCACCGGCACGGAAAGCGTGCGCAGTCCCCGATAGCCGGAGGCATAGAGCCAAGGCTCGGTGGTGCCGGTGACCTTGTTGAAATCGATACCGTCCTTGAAGGCCCCGCCGCCGCTGTAGTTGGCCGGCTTCACCTTGAGCGGCAGGACCAGACTGCCACGCGGGCGTGGATAGGCTAGCCAGAGCTTCCCGGAGTCGTCCTTGCGGTCGCCGGGACCTCCCAGGTTCAGGCAGAGCTCGCGGACGGGAGTGGTCACTCCCTCCAGGCTGAACTTGGTCCACGTCCGATCCTCCGTGCCAGGCTCGAAAACCACCGTGGTCATGTTCGCGAACGGGCACATGCAACCACTGCTTGCCTCGGGGATGCTCAGCAGACCATTCGCCGGGATGAAGTTGATCCAGCACCCGGTGCGCTGGCTGCTGAAGTGGACCGTACCGCCGTCGTTGATGAGGTCGTAGTAGCCGATGTAGCCGGAGCGGAAGAACAGGCAGTTGACCGAGGCCGCCGGGCAACCACAATGGTGTCCGGGCCGAGCGAACTGCCAGGGCTCTTTGGCCCCCGTGACCGGGTTCTTCCGCATCTGCTGGGCACCGGTCTGCAGGCTGTAGGCCCAGGGCTCCGCATGCAAGGTGTCCTCAATGATCAGCGGACGCACGCGGTAGCCGATCTGCTTCTCCCACCGGTCCGTGCCGTCCTTGGCATTCAGCGCCACGATGCGCCGAGACTCGAACTGCCCGCCGAAGAACTGCTGCCAGTAGTGGCCATCGCTGTAGATGCCGAAGATCACCAGCACGCCGTTGCGGTACATGCTGCCAAGGGAACTCCAGTACAGGCCGCCGATGCCGCCAGTCAAGTCGAGCGGCCGCTGCCAGACGGGCTTCCCCGTGGCTGTGTCGAGACAGATCACGGTCCGGACCGGGGCTTCCTTCAGGAGCTTCTCTGCGTAGGCGGGCTCCAGGCCGCGGAGGCGCTTCCGAAGGGCATCCTGACGCTTCTCCAGGTCCACGGAATCGTCCACTAGGAACAGCTTCCCGTCGCCGGCGGAAAGGGACGGGTGCAGCATATTGCGCGCCTTGAATGTCCAGAGCATCTTGCCGCTGGCCACATCATAGGCAAACACGGCATTGGCCGAACGGCCGCCGTTCCGGGCGCTGCCCAGCAAGAGGCCATCCAGGCGGGCGAGCCAGCCCCAGCTGTCGGTCAATCCCTTGGGCACGGCAAAAGTCGCCAGTGTTTCGCCGGTCCGCGCGGCCAGCTGATGGCAGACGTTGCGGTGGACCACATAGAAGCTATCCTTGTCCGCTGCCAGGTTGCTGCAGTCGTGGGAAACGGTCCGGCGGACCACCTTGGGGAACTCCCGTCGCCAGAGACGGACGCCGTTGTAGGCGTCGTAAGCCTCGACCCAGTTCTCGCATTGCACGAAAAGCACCCCCTGGGCGGCCAGGGGTGCCGGGGCGCGTTGGTGGCGGCTGATCATGCCGAGGGGGCCTGGCTCGCCGTACCAGAGAAGGCGGAGCGGCGTTTTCACGCGGGTGTCGTAGCCGCAAGTCGTGTTGCCTGGATCGGCATACTGGTGCGTCCAGTCGCCCGCACCCGGCAGGGGGCCGCGCGTGCCTTCCAGCCACAGACCATTCTCCTGAAGCACGGTCGCGCGGTCGTCCTGCGCCGCCTGACGCACGCCAACGGCCTTGGTCTGGTCGGGCGAGCCCAGCAGGAGCACCCCGCCGCAAGGGCGGGTGATCCGCCACGCTTCGTCGATGGAGAGGCCAGCCAACCCCTTGGTCAACGCTGTTTCCGAGGTCACAAGATCCGCGAAGAAGTTGGGGAAGCGCGTATCGTCCAGCTTCGCCACGTTCAGGCAGACGCGGTCGCCGTAGAATCCAGCCTTGGCCAGCGCCTGGCGAAGGCGTGTGACCTTGGCCGCATCGGGATCGACACCGTAGATGGTCATCTTGGTGTTCTTGGCCAGGGCCGTGAGCAACTGCCCGTCCTCCAACCCCAGAACCATGGCGTAGCCCAGACGGTCGCCCAGCTTGGCCCGTCTCGCCAACCAACTGCCGACGGCCTCGGTCGAGGGCTTTGCGGGCAGAGCCACCACGGGCTCGGGTGCCAGCGGACCGGCGGGTCCCGCCCCGGAGAAGGTGTAGAGCAGTCCCTTGTCCGTGCTCACGAACAGCTTGCCGTCAGAAGCCGCGAGGCCCTTGGCCTTGCCTTCCACCTTGGCCTGCCAGGTCAGTTTGCCGTCGGTGGTCCGCACCGCCACCACTTCGCCATCGCCGCCGGCGATCAGCATGTCGCCAACCACGATCATGGCTTCGGCGGCGGTACAAGGAGTCTCCCAGCCGGTTCCCGCCTTCATGCCTGCGGCGGCCGCAACCCAGCGCCGCTCGGTCTCGGCCATTCTCGCGTTGGTCCCTGTCAGGTTCTCGTTGGCTCTGCCAAGAGCCGCTTGCAGGGCGTCGGAAGCCGCTTTCTGAGCGTCCCGCGCCGCCTGTTTGGCCACGCGTTCCGGCGCGTCCTGGGCCAGGGCCGCCAGTTCCTTGTCGAGAGCAGCCAGCTTGGTGGCTTGCGTTTTGGCCTTGTCCTTGGCGGTGCGTGCGCCGCGTTTGGCCAGGCTCACCGCCCGCTTGTCGCGGGTCCGAGCGTCCCGCAGGCTGAAGCGCGCCAGGCTGGGCTTGCCATAGGCATCGGTCTGCATGGCCGCCAGATTCTTTCCATCCGCCGTGTAGTGCCGCCCATCGGTCACGACCAGTTGCCGCCCTTTGAACCAGGCAAAACGACTGCGGTTCTTGGTATTGTAGGCCATCACCTCTTCGGTACCGGTATAGAGTGTGTCGCCCGCGAGCAGCGCCCAGGTGCCACCCACATTCTTGCCGAAGCGTTGAACGAAGAGGTGCTTGCCGGTCTGGCGAGAGAACGCCGCCGGGGAGACGCGCCCCTGTGGAACGAAGAGGAGATCCTTGGTAGCCAGCAGATAGCCTTGGGGGGAGACGTAGGTTTCGGTGGTTTCCCCGAGCCGGTCGTTGCGCCAGATGGTCTTGCCTGTCTTGGGATTCAGGGCTTCGATGTAGACGCCTTCACTGGGCCAGATCCCCACCGCAGCGTAGGCCGTTCCGCCCTCGATCATAATCCCGCTGCGGCACGGCCAGCGGGAGACCATGCGCGCATTGCCCAGCAACCGGTTCACGCGGGGTGCGAGCAGACGTTGCCACCGGGTCTTGCCCGTGGCCGCGTCGAAGCAGTAGGCCGTGCCATCGTCTGCGGTGACATAGACGCCACCTTCCCAGACCACGGGTGCCAACCGGATGGGGGCCTCCGCAAAGCGCTGCCAGCGGATCTTCCCGGTCGCCGCATCGATCGCGCACACCCGATGGTCCGCACTGGTCGAGAGGAACACCGTTCCGCCCACAATCACGGGCTGGTACGTATCGTCGAACTGCACCCGCCCCAGTTCCAGAATCCCTTCCACCGGAACCGTGCGGGGGGCTTCCCAGGCGGGCTTGGGCGCATGGGCCATGCGGAGCGCCCAGTTCTGCTGAAGCGGGAAGGTGAGCACATCAGGCGTGACGCCGCTGCGCTGGTTGTCGCGGCGGTAGGTGGGCCAATCGCTGGCCATACCCACGGACGCCACCAGCAAGGAAGCCACCAGCGCGATGCGTGCCAGTCCGGGAAGAGAACCTGTCGGGAGCGGTTTCATGGTTCGGAATCCTCGTAATTCCATGGGCTTGGGCATGGGGTTCCTGAGTGCTGAACAGAAGATACAGGGCAAGCCCGCCTGCTGCCACTGCTGCCGGCCAGAGATCGAAGCGAGATGACCCCGCCCGGTCTGCGCGCTAGGTTGCAGAGGATCGTGCGCACGGAGCGCGACAGCTACACCCCCGAGGAAACTGCTTGATGATCCTGCATATTGAGGCCGAGAACACGGTGTATTCCGGAATGTGCCCGCAGAATGGGTCCGACCCGCTGTGGTGCTCCAGTTCATGTTGCATCGGGCGGATTGGCGACCGGGTGCTTGCGACGGGTCAGGAGAAGCTGCCCGGCATCGAGCCGCTGAACGACACGCGTTGGACGCTGCACGAACTGGTGGATGGCAACTGGCAGCGGGTGCTGGACGATCCGGTTGACCGCACCAGGGAGCCTTGCCCGCTGGCTGTCTTCCCTGATGGTCGACTGTTCATCTCCGCCAATCCAGACGTCTCCAGGGCAGGTGGGCAACCGGACCAAGCACGCCCCGAGATTCTGGAGATCGACACCGCGGACCCGGGGGTGCCCATTCGGCGACATGTGCCTATCTGGGACAACGCACCACCCTTCACTCATCATTCCTACCGCGCCTTCGCGGCGGATGCGGACGAGCAGGAACTCATCCTCTTCCAGAACGTAGGCAGCGACCATTCCGCGTGGGCGTTGCTGGATCGCGATGCCCAATGGCTCACGGGAGAGCTCCCATGGCCAGCCTACGAGGATGGCACGTTTGAAGTGTACGATTCCGGGCGCAGCTGTGTGAACTACATGACTGCAGCCCTGCACAATCGCCAGGCGCATGTCTGCGGTGTATCTCCCCACAACAAGTGGCGCCGTGTGCGCGACAACCCAGAACTCATGGGCCGCCGCTGGGGCAACCGCTTCCGGCGGCTTCAGTACACCTGGACGCCGGCGGTCGGTGAAGCGCCCTTCAGCGACTGGCTTGTGGTGGACCACACGGAAGACACCGGCGGCTGGCTCTTCCCCGGCGACATGCATCTGGCACCGGATGGCAGCGTGCACCTGCTCTACACGCGTCTGCCCATCGACCAGGAGCTTCGCGACCTCCATTTCCCCGACATCCCGCGCGTTTACTCTCTGGAGTACGCCTGCCTGCGCGATGGACACGTGACGACGCGACGAACGCTGGCCATCGGCGGCGAAGGGCACGGCCCCACAATCCCCTACGACTTGGCGGGCGAGGGCTTGACCTATCGCTGGCGCAGCGTGCCGCTCCGCACCAGCCGCATCCCCACGCCACGCTTCCACGCCACGCCCTCCGGACGCCTCTGCGCCATCTTCTACGTCAGTGGCACGGATGCCGCCGGCAATCCCCTGGCCCAGAACCGCATGGTCGAGATCGGGCCTGACGAGCACCCCCCCCTCGCCGTGACGCTCCCCCTGCAGCATCCCTTCGTGCAATACTACACCGCCTCTCCCCGCGCCGGCTCCCCGGTCAGCGACACCATCGATTTCCTCGGCTTCCGCACCGACGGCCTCGGCCTCTTCGACGACCGTCCCACCACCATCAGCTACGCCCGCCTCCGCATCGAGAAATAGGGGGAGGGAAGGACTCACCACGAAGGCACGAAGGACACGAAGCAAGAGGCAGGAGATGCAGAGGGAGCGGGAAGGGAGGGCAAGAACGAAGAGCCTTCTGCCCACACTTTCCCTCTTTTCCTTCCTGCATCCTGCCCCTTTCCCCTTCGTGAGCTTCGTGCCT
>JABGQJ010000276.1 GCA_018648945.1 Victivallales bacterium | reverse complement strand
CTGCGGTTTCGCTGGAATTGGTGGCCACCGCGTCGAAGGTTTGGATCATGCCGAGCACGGTGCCGAGCAGGCCAAGGAGCGGCGCGACCATTACCAGGGCCCCCAGGACGATGAGGCCGTAGCCGAAGCGGTCCGTCTCCGCTGCCCGGCATTGCGCATAGGCCTCCCGGAAGGCGAAACCGGCGTCAACGCGGCGGAGAACGTGCCGGGTGATGCGGGGAATGGCACCGCGCAAGGGGGTCAGCTCGCTAGCCAGTTCCGGCAAGCTCCCGGCAGTCAGCCGAGACTCGATCCTCAGGGCCTCGAAATCGGTGCCGCGCAGGGATTCGCGCAGTTGGCTGACATTGCTCAGGTAGGCGTACCAGATCCCGATGGTGACGACGACCAGGGGGACCATTAGCCAGCTTCCCGCCATCAGGTGGCTGGTGACGTCGGGCATGTGGGCCAGCGGGTTCACGAGTCGTCGGGCTCCGAACGCAGAGTGAGGCCATTGACGAAGCTGACGGTCGCTTCCTGGGTTGCGGCCAGGACGCCACGCACGCGGCGGGAGAGATAGGCGTGGCAGAGCAAGGCGGGGATGGCGATGACCAAGCCCACCTCCGTGGTGATCAGCGCTTCGGAGATGCCCGCCGACAGCAGGCTCGCGTCCCCCGTGCCGAACACGGTAATCAGCCGGAACGTGTGGATCATGCCCGTGACCGTACCGAGGAGGCCAAGCAGTGGGGCAACACTCGCGCAGACCGCCAGAGGCGTGAGGAAGCGTTCCATGCGGGGCATTTGGGCGAGCATCTGTTCGTAGAGAATCTCCTCGAGGTGCGCCTTCTCCACATCCCGGTGATGGATGCCTTGGACGATGACCGAACGGAGGGGAGTGCGGAGCTTTCCCGCCAAAGCGAGCGCTTTCTCCTCGTCGCCTTCCCGGATGGCGGCAAGCACGGGGGCTACCCCCCGGCCACCATGTCGGCCGCTGACAAAGAGCAGGGCCAGGAACTTGAAGATGGCCAGGACCAGGCAGATGCCGCCGAGACCAAGCAGGGGGACCATGGTCAGTCCTCCCTTGCGGAGATGTTCGGTCAGGGTCTCCTTGGCTTCCTCTACCTGAAGGGCCAAGCCAAGGCTCACATCCACGGGAACCGTTGCGTTGCCGGTGTCCACCAGGGCGCGCATCGCCTCTTGCCGCTCGGGATCGAGGCGCCCGTACACGGTGGGTTGCCGACTGCCGACGCGCTGCGTCACGGGGCCGGCAGGGCCGGGCACGGGTGCCGCGAAGTAGGCAAGCGGCCCGAAGCGGACGAACTGGCCGGTGTGCTGAGTGCCATCGACTGCCAGAGCCTGCCCGGGGAAGCGACTGCCCCCGAGGGCCTGCTCCGCCCGCCCCAGGCTGAGGTCCAGCAGTGCGGCGAGGGTCTCGGGAGTCTTCCCCTTGGCTTCGAGCAGGGCGTCAATGCGTTCCAGCTCGGGGGTTAGGCGGGCGGCTTCCGCCGCCTCGATGCGAGTCTCGAAGGCCATGCGGTACTCGCGGGCAATACCCGCGAGGAAATCAGCGAGTTGCTTGGCGTTCTGGGTTCTTACCTGGAGTCCGGCGAGGGACTCCTCGTCCTTCTGCCTGCCACTGGCCGCTTCTCGCTGTTTGCTCTCGATGGTGGCCAGCTCGGTCTCGCCCTTGCCCAGGCGGTCCAGCGCCTGCTGCTTGCTCCCGCGCAGGCTGGCATGGACGTTCTCCAGATCCCTCCGGGCAACCGTGAGATCCTGGCGAGTCTGAGTCAGGGCCTGGTTCACCTTGGCCAGCGGTTCCTCGGGGCCGGCTGCCCAACTGGTGCCAATGGCAAGAGAAGCGGCGAATAGGAGGATACGGGAGGTCATGGTGCCGTCCTCCCGAGCTGCAGGGGCAGGTTCACGAACTGTGCCGGGCGCTTCTTGCGGAACACCTCCAGGGCGATGGCGATCGGTTCTGCCAGTTCGTCCTGCCAACGCCATTGCCAGTGATCTTCGCCGGCTTCACCCACGGCGGCGCACGAGCGGTCGGTGGCAACGGCGAAGGCGATCCCCAGGCCAAGCTGAAGCACCGCCATCTCCCGCGGTGCCTTGTCCGGCGGCGAGAGGACCACGGCCCCCGCATGGATCGCCGCATCGTACTGCTCGATCTCGGTCGTTAGCGAGAGGACCAGCCGCAGGCGGTCGGCAACGTTGTCCTGGGTCATCGGGGTGGCTTCGGCAGGGAGTTTGTCGAATTCCTTGGCGAGCGCTTCCGCCAGCAAAGGGGGAAGGCGTCTGCGGAGCACGGAGAGGCGTTGTTCGGCAGCGACAATTGGGGCGAAATGGCGGGCCAGGGCGGCCTCGGTCGCTTGGGCTGCGCCGGTGGCTTGGGTCCGCTTGGCGTGGGCCTCTGCGGCCTCTGCGGTGATGGCTTTGAGTTTCTCGTTGGCTTGGGAGATCCGCCGGCGCAGGAGCTCATCCTCGCGCTTCAGCTGGGCTTCCTGGTCTTGCCATTCGGTCTTGGCGGCATGGGCCGCCTTCTGCACCTGGATCAACTGCCCGACCAGATCCTCCAGCGTTTCCAGGCCCCGCCTCACCGCAGGCGGGTCCGCAGGCGCGCGGCAGGCCAGGAGGAGAAGCAGAACCCACAACCGGGCAAGGAGATGGAAAGGGGGGAGCGTACGCATCGGTCTTCTCAGCTTGTCCTCAGGCTTCCGCCAGTAGTTCGGCCAGTCTGGTGGCGGATTCCTGGATCACATCTTCGTGTAGGCTCTGGCCATGGGCGTCCATGGTGACCAGGACGGGGAAGCGTTCCACTTCCAGCTGCCACACGGCTTCCGGGGGCCCGAAGTGCTCAAGGTAGACCCCGCGCACGCAACGGATGCGGTCGGCCAGGACCTGCGCGGCACCGCCCACGGCATGCAGGTACAGGCATCCGGATCTCCGGCAGGCTTCCAGAGTGTCTGGGCCCATCCCTCCCTTGCCGATGATGCCGCGCAACTGGAACCGTTCGATCAGGCCAGCCATATAGGGTTCCTCGCGGATCGAGGTGGTGGGGCCGGCCGCAGTCACGCGCCAGCCGTCGCCGTCCGGCACGACCACGGGACCGCAGTGGTAGAACACGGCGTTCCGGGCAGGGAAGGGCACCCGGTTCTGCGGGTCCGAGAGATAGTGATGCACCGCATCCCGCGCCGTCCAGATCGTGCCGGTCAGTTCGACGAATTGACCGACTCGGGGGCCGCGCACCGTCGTCTCGTCAAGCGGGAGCTGGAGCGACGTCAGCGGCGGGCAAGGGGCTGGGTTCATGGGGTGTTCCCCGCTCTGCTTGCGGGTCCGCGAGCTTGCTTCGCGTCAGTGGTCCTTGGCGCCGGGTTGGGGTCGCTGAAAGTGTAGACCGTCTCGTTCTCCCGGCTCATGCGCAGATGCTTGCGGGCGATGCGCTCCACCGCCTTGGGGTCGTTCTGGAGGGCCTCAAGATGAGCGCGGAGATCCCTGATGTCCCGCCGCTGCTGCTTCACTTCCCGGTCGGTGTCGTTGATTTTCTCCTGCAGTGTCCGGTTGTCCACGTAAAGTCGCGCAAGGAAGTAGAACGAGCTGCCGATCACACCGACAAAGAGGATGAAGAGGAGGGCGTATTTTGGTTTCATTGTGGCTGGCATGGGGTTCCCTGCGACCCGTTAGTCGAGAATCACACTGAGCTGGATCCGGGCAAGGTTCGGTGCTCCGTTGATGGTGTCCACCGCGTAGATTCGCAAGGGGGCGACCATGCCGCCGCGCGTGTCCTGCAGCAAGCGGCCCAGCGTCTCCAGGTCGGTGGTCTCCTTCCCCGCCACTCCCACCAGAAGGTCGCCGCGTCGCACGACGTTCCCGTACTCGGTCCGTCGGCTGTCGAGATCGCTGCCGGCGAGCACTTCGCTGATGGCCAGGGCACGGACGCGGGCCCCAAGCCCCATGGCCTGGCGCAATGGCGGGGTAAGGGGTTGCACGCGCAAGCCGAGGCGCTGGAGGATCAGTTCCTCGGGGGACATGGCGCGCAGCTTGAGGGACAGGGCTTTGCCGCCCCGCAGGCGCAATCGGACCGTCTCCCCTGCCTTGCGCCGGAAGAGCGCCCGGCCAAGCTCGACGCCGCTGTGCACGGGCTTGCTGTCGATGCTCTCCACGACCATTCCCTTCTTCAGGCCGGCTTGGGCGGCAGGGCTCCCCCGCTTGATTTCGGCGACGACCGCGTAGGAGCGGCCGCCTTCGACTTGGGTTTCCGCGACCAGGCCGGCAAGGCTGTTGGAGAGCCGGGAGGGAACCAGCCATTGGGCGAGGATCTTCTCAAGCCGGGACAGGGGGATGGCAAAGCCGATGCCCTCGGCATCCTGACGGATAGCCACATTGATGCCGATGAGATCCCCGTCAAGGTTGATCAGTGGGCCGCCGCTGTTGCCGGGGTTGATGGCGGCGTCGGTCTGCAGGACATCGTCGAAGTCTACACCCGAGCTGCCATAGGGACGGTTCTTGGCGCTGAGAACGCCCTGGGTGATGCTGTGTTCGTAGCCGAAGGGGTTGCCGACGGCGACGACCGTCTCTCCGAGAAGCAGATCGTCGGGCAGGGCAAAGGTGACGGGGACCAGGGGTTTGGCACCCTCGGGCCGGTTGAGTTCGAGGAGGCACAGGTCGTTGACATGGTCATGGGCCAACATCTGGGCTGGGTACTGCTGGTCGTCGGACAACCGGACGAGGAGGCTCTGCTGCCCCTCCACCACGTGGTAGTTGGTCAGAATCAGGCCTGAGGGATCCACCACGACGCCAGTGCCCAGGGGCTGGTACTCGGCAACCAGACGGTAGTGATGGCGACTGAAGTAGTCGTCGTAGTAGCTGCGGTACGGCGACTGAAGCCGCACGTAGTGCTTCTTCTTGGTGCCGATGCTCACCACGCTGGGCATAATTCTGGCCACTGCTTCCACGACTGGCGTCCGGCGTTGTGAGGAGGGCGCCGACCACGCGGGCGAGGGGAACAGCAGCAGGCCGATCACGACCGACAACAGGGGAATGCGAGCCGTCCAGATTGACTTTGGCATGAGGCCGAACCAAGTTTTCCCTCAACTATGGCAGAGGGAGTGACTACGATGAACACACCAGGGCTGACACTTCAGAAGGTACTCCCGGACTTGGCACGCTGGTATCTCCCCATGCGGGGAAGCCTGCCGAGACCGGATCCCTTCGGGACGCTTCAAGTCGGTGAACATACTGAAGGTGCGGAGGGGTGTCAATTTGGGGAGCGTTTTTTGCAGATCCTGTGGAACGAGCAACGGCTCGCCGCAGAGCTGCGCACCACCGCCGGGCAACGCCTGGAAGTGATCTCTCCCGGCACCTGGAATGTGGAGCCCGGGCCGGACTTCCGGCGCGCTGTGCTGCGCCTGGACGGACGCACGATTCGGGGCGATGTGGAGGTGCACCGCACCCCTGCCGATTGGAGGCACCACGGCCACGATGCGGACGCGGCCTACAGCGGTGTCATTCTGCATGTGGTCTGGAACGATGCCTCCGGCACCGGTCCTCCCATCCCCACGCTTGCTCTTTCCGCATCCCTCGACGGTGCCTGGCGGGATCTCTTCGCCGAACTGCAGGCGGACGCGTACCCCGACGCCCGGAAGATCGCGCCGGGGCGGTGCGCCCTGCAGTGGGCCGATACGGATGATGCCCGCGTTTCGCGCCTGCTCGCCGTGGCTGGCTTGGCGCGCTTCGAGGACAAGGCCGTGCGCCTACAGCGCCGGACGAGTGCGGTGGGAGGGGAACAGGCTGTGTACGAGGAGTTCTTTGGGGCGCTTGGCTACAAGGCCAACCGGGATGCGTTCCAGGCTTTGGCCCGAGCGGTGCCGTTGACCGAACTGAGGGCGGCTGCCAATGCCGAGGAACGCGAGGCCCTGCTCTTCGGAGCGGCGGGGCTGCTGCCCGATCCGAGCCTGACCAACGTGCTTCCTCACTGGGGCGATCGGCTGCGCCGGCTCTGGGACCAGTGGTGGCGGTTCGACCGGGAACCGGCTGGCATCTGCTGGAGCCGGGCGGCCATGCGGCCCACCAACAGCCCGGAACGACGCTTGGCGGCTGGCGTGCTTTTCCTGGAGCGCAGCGCTTTGGCTCCCCAGGCGTTCCTCGCGGGTCGGGCGGCTGTAGCGGGCAACGCGAAGGAGCTGCTCCGCACGTTCCGGGACGCACTGGATTCCCGCAGTCCCTGGGAGAGTGCGGTCAACTTCGGCAGTGGCCTGCGGCGTTCTGCCCGGTTGCTGGGGGACGCACGCGTGCGGGACATCGCCGTGAATGTGTTCCTGCCCGCTCTCCACGCGAAGGGGGCGAAGGACCAGGACGACCGACTCTCCGGTTTGGCCCGGGAAACCTATCTGATGGCGCCCCGCCTGCAGTCAAACCGCTTGCTGACCGAGGCCAGCCACCGGTTCTTCGTCCCGCCCAGTCGGGCCAAGACGGTCCTTGTACGTGCGGCCATCCAGCAGGGGTTGCTGGAGGTCTACCGGTCCTTCTGTCTTGCGCTGGATGGTGACTGCGCCAGTTGTCCTTTTGTTGGACCACCCCATCCCGAGACGTAATCCAGGCGTCAGGCGTCGCTCCATAGGCGGGAGAGCATGGTCTGGACCGTGTCGGTCACCTGCCGCCCGCCATCGGCGATCAGGCGGCGGGAGAGGATCGGCTTGGCGCCGTAGGCACCCCGCTGGGCTTGGTCGGTGGTGGGGATATAGCCGAACCAACCGTTGGCGAGTTCGGCGATGAAGGTGTGGCTGGCTGGCGACCAGTGCTTGATCTCCAGGCCCCACTTGACGAAGACCTCGCCCGGCAGACCAACGAAGGCCAGGTCGCCGAAGCGGA
The DNA here is from genome assembly GCA_018648945.1 of Victivallales bacterium. The sequence goes on along the minus strand of JABGQJ010000276.1, from coordinate 2,382 downwards.
AGGCCTGCACGGGGACATGAGCGATTTTCCCATCCATCTGCCAGCGTTCGCTGGCGCCGAGGATCACGCCCTCCCAACCGGCGCGCTCGTCCTTCGGCTTGGCCCGGATCGCTGCCAGTTCTTGCTGGAAGGCCTCGTCGCGCGTGAAGAACGGGATATCCAGAATCTCGACGCTGGCCTCCACCGCGTCTGCAGCCAGGGGCTCAGCGGTCTCGAAGGCCGCCAGCAGGTCCGCTGCCATGACTCGCCCCATCTGGACGGCCTTGGCCGGGCCGCCGCAGGGCAAGCGGGTGGGTTCCCACATGCGATGGTTGAGGTCCCCACAGGTGCCGTTCAGGAAGACGGTCACCAGCTGTTCCCCGTAGATGTCGCTGAGGGCCCGGCCCACTTCGCCCGGCCAATCGGCACTGATGAAGTCAGCGCTGCTGCCCCCGATCACATCGGGATGCATGGGGTAGTTGCCGACCACTCCCCGCAGATTGCCCTCTTCGTCCCGGATACCTAGAGCCAGGACCTCGGGATCGATGGGCCCGGCCGCGCCGAGCACGCCGGTTTTGCTGAACACCTCGTTGCCATCGGGAAGCCGCCCGAGGCGATTGCTGCCCAGCATACGCTCCTCCCGACGTCCCGGGAACAGAGTCGCCGCGAACATCGAGTCCGCCGCCTGCTTGGCCGTGGCCGCAATCCTGCCGGGAAGATCCGCCAGCCACTCGCGGTGCACTGGCAGGTCCGATATCTTGCCCATGGTCGGGCCGGTGTGGGTGTGGGTCGCGCAGAGCAGAACCGCATCCACTGGAATCCCCGTTGCTTCGCTGACCAACTGACGGGTAGCTGTGGCGATCTCGGTCGAGAAGCAAATGAGATCGCAGGAGATCAGGGCCAGAAGCCCGCCGTCGCCTCCCAGGACTACGACTCGGCAGTACAGGTCGTCGCGCACGCGCTCGGCGATGCGTTCGTGGAAGTACCCCGCCAGACAGCATCCCAGAGGCGGGGTGATGACTCGTTGGGCGACTCCGGCGCGGATCGAGGGTAGACCTTTGGTCTGGTATGGCGTGGTCATGTCTTCTTCCTCCAGGGTTCTCTAATCTTGCAGCTGTGTGAGTCCTGCGATCGCCGTGTCGGTCCATAGCTTGGCGGTGCCGGCGGGGGCGCGGACGTGGCGGCAGAGCCGCGTTTCGTAGCTACCCTCGCCCAGTGCTTGGTCCGTGGGAATGTACCCCACCGACCCGTTCGCTAAGCCCACGACCATGTTCTTCGGGAATGGGGAACGGCTCTTGATATCGAGCCCCACCTCCACGAATACCTCGCCATGGAGACCTGTGATTCCCACGTCGGCGACCCGCAGGGCGTGGACCGGGATCTCCCACTCGCTTGGTCCATCGCTCAGCAGAACCAATTCCCGCGCGTAGATCCACTCCGAGTCGGTCGATCCCTCGGCGCTGGCGTAGAGCGCCTTTGCGGCCGCCAGTTCCTCGGCACCGGCCGTGCGTGCCTGGAAGGGCACCATCGTCACTTCCGCCGCCAGTTCCACGTCCCGCTGGAAGTCATCTTCGCGCAAGAGGCACCACTGCTTCCATGCTTCGGCCGCCACCACGTTGCCCACCCGTTCCTGGTTGTGGTAGGGATGGGTCGGCTTCCGTGCAGGCTTGGCGAAATTGCAGTTGTTGATGTTCCCCTGGCACCCGTTGGCCATGGCCACCAGCAAACCGCTGCCCGCGATTCGCTGCAGGGCCTTGGCGAACTCCGCAAAGTAGTCGGCCGAGACCCAGGTCGCTTGGCTATTCCCCACGTAGTGCAACGACAGATTCGCATAGACCGCGATCGGTTGGCGGTCAAGGTCGCGGATGATTAGCAGACCCAACTGCGGGTCAGTCGGGCCAGCCGCGCGGATGGCGTCGGGGTTCTGGTAGCCGGGGTTCATCCGCACGCTTCCATCGCGCATGTGCCAGCGCCGGTTGTGCGTTTCCTCGTCCACATTGCCGGACGCGTAGGCCAGTTCGGCGGGCACCGCATTCTGCAGTGCCATCACGAACGCATCGGCGATGCGGGGGATCAGCGATTCAGCATACTCGGGCATGGCCGGTGTCCCCAGACCGCCCTTGGCGCTTGGCGCGGTGTGCGTATGGGTGGCGGAGATGAGCACCTGTTCGGGCGGGACGCCCGTGCGCTGCTCGATCATGACTTTTGCGGCATCGATGATGGGCGCGGGTACCCCGATCAGGTCGCAGGTCACCAACCCCAGCGTTGCCTCTCCGTCGGTGAGGGCAATGGCCTTCACCCACAGCTCGTCGTGGATGTTGGTCGCGATTCGGTCGTTGAAGTACCCGACCAGATGACAGCCGAGTTCGGGGGTGATGTTCACCGTGGCGGTGCCAGCCTGCA
>JABGQJ010000275.1 GCA_018648945.1 Victivallales bacterium | reverse complement strand
CTGTCCTTGGCTCGTCCATGCGCAGTTGACTCCCTGTGTGCTTCCCGGCGGGCGGCGAACCGCATTCCGGTCCGCTTCCAGGCAGACCGTACCCTCGGCACTCCCCCTGCGCAAGTGCGACGCGTGGGGACGCGATCAGCCCTCGGCGAGACGGGCGAGTTCGTCGAGCATGGCAGGCACGTCGAGGTCGTTGGGGCAGGCATCGGTGCAGACACCGCAACGAGTGCAATTGGCCAGGCTCTTCTTCTCCGGCATACGCCTGACCGAACTCTGTACCGCGCCTTCCAGACCAAACGCCCGCCATTGGCGGTACATGTCCATATAGCGGGGGATGTCCACGCCCTCGGGGCAGGGCATGCAGTAGCGGCAGGCGGTGCAGAACTTGTCGCCAAGTTCCGCGCGCAGCCGATCCAGCCCCTCGCACATGGCCCCGAAATCGCCTTCGGTCGCAGGGTCGAAGTCGTGGGCGGTGCGGACGTTCTGTTCGAGCTGTTCGATGGTACTCATGCCGGAGCAGGCGGTGCTGACATCGGGATTGGCGAGCACAAAGCGCAGGGCCATCTCGGTGGTGGGCAGGTCCATCTGCAGGGCGTCCTGCAGGCGGCTGGATTCGCAGGCCAACACGCCGCCGGCCACCGGGCACATGGCGACCACGCCCACGCCCAACTCGCCCGCTCGCTTGATGGTGGGCTCGTAGCTGCGGTTGATCAGGTTGTAGGGGACCGTGAGGGAATCGAAGATCCCGGTCTCGATGCACTTGATGAAATTCTCGGGGCTATCGTGGCCGGTGAAGCCCACGCACTGAATCAACCCCTCGTCCTTGGCCTGGCGGATGGCATCCAACACGCCACCACGCTTGAGCAGATGGCGCATGTTCGCCCAGCGGAACCAGCCTACTTGGAAGAACTTGAAGTGGGAGAGCCCGAGGATTTCCAACTGCCGCTCGATCTCCTTGCGGAACAGATAGGCCGTTTGGTCCGGGTTGATCCGTTCCTTGCCCGAGACGATCACCCCCCCCGCTCTGTCAACCAGCCCCGGCGCGGTCCGTTGCTGGCAGGTGCCGCCGAGGTAGTAGCGCGTGCTCTCGAAGTAGTTCACGCCCTGGTCGATGGCCTGGGAAACCAGCTTGGTGTTCAGTTCCTCGTTGTCGCTCAGCCGCATGCAGCCGAAAGACAACGCCGAGACGTCCCAGCCGGTCTTGCCAAAGGGACGGTAGCGCATGGTCTCGTCATTGCGGGTCAACGGTTCGGAGTGGGCGGCAGAAACGACGGGCATGGGAAAGCTCCAGGGTTAGGGATACGGACCACATATCCTATTCTCCCAGACCCGGCTTCGCAAGGCGGTCCCAAGCGAAGATCAACTGGCGTTGACAGCCATTGCGTGGGGCGGTACGGTCGGGTACGGAGGTGCCAACGGAATCCCCAGCGGGGTTCGTGGTATGGTGCTCCGGTTGCGGGTGGTGGCATGGAGGCAACGATGGACATGGGCCAAGAGACGTTCCTTGACTGTCTGCGGCGCGTACAGGCCATCGCCCAGAACGGTCTGGCATACAGCCGAGACCCCTTCGACTTGGAGCGGTTCGAGGAGCTGCAGAAGCTCGCCGCCGAGGGTCTGTCATCGCTATGCGCGGGAGACGCCCCGGACTGGATGGCCGTGCTGATGCCGGAAAAGGGGTATGCAACCCCCAAACTCACGGTCCGGGGAGGGGTGTTCCGGGACGACCAGGTCCTGCTGGTCCGCGAGCGCTCCGACGGCAAGTGGACACTGCCTGGCGGGTGGGTGGATGTGAACGAGTCCCCCAGCGAGGCGATCACGAAGGAAGTCCGGGAGGAATCGGGGTACGAGGCGATCGCCCGCAAACTCGTTTCCGTCCACGACCGGCGCAAGCACGCGCACCCGCCCATGTTCTTCCACGTCTACAAGCTCTTCTTCCTCTGCGAGCTCGTCGGCGGTACGGCGACAGAGAGCATCGAGACCGATGGCGTGGGCTTCTTCCCGGAAGCGGGCCTGCCCGAACTCTCCACGCCCCGGGTCAATGCGGACCAGATCCGCATGCTGTTCCGCCACCAGAGAACCCCGGGACTGGCGACCGAGTTCGACTGATCTGATGGGAGGGAGGGCTATGTCTGCGGCAAGATCACGAAAGGCCCGAATCTGGATCATCGTGGTGGCACTCGTCCTCCCGGCTCTGGCATTGCTCCTGCTGCCGGCCATGCATTTCAGTGCCATGTTCGATGTGGCCGTGACCTGGCGCGTCAGCGAATCCAGTCCCGAGGACCACACCGTCGTCTTCCAGGGCAAGACGTTCACGATCCCGGCCGGTCAGTCGGTCACGCGCGTCCACGACCTGCCTGGCGGCGGGCAACTCGGTGTCTTCTTCACCACTCGCGGCTGGGGCTGGGGCTCTTCTCTCGGGAGGGAGGGGATTGTGGTTGATGGGCGGACGCTCCCCCTGAGCCAGGTGCACACGAGCCACGAACGAGGCACGTTGGCCATCTTCGGCCTGAGCAGGCGCCGGGCCATGCAAGCGGAGGTCTCGCTGGCTGCCCCTGACGAACGCAGTCATGGGGCACCAGATCCTACGCCGACCCGAGGATCCTCGCCGTAGAAGAAGCCCCGACCGGCTCTGCCTCCCTCAGTTGGCCGCAGGCAGCGGCCACATGCGCATCGCGCGCCTTGTGGAGTCATGCCCGCGACCTACATTAGGAGACAACTGGGTTGACCCCATCGGCCCGCTCCTTCTGTTCGAAGAGGATGCCTCCCATGTGCACCCACCTCCTCCCGCGATGCGCTGTCACGGCGCTGGCCGCTCTCCTCCTAGCCAGCCCTCTCCGGGCGGCTGACTCGAAGGCCCTGGGTCATGCTCTGCGCAGCGTGGTCCGCATTCAGGCCACCACCATGGAGCCCGACCTGCGAGCCCCCTGGAACGTCGGGCGGGTGGCCCGCGGCACGGGCAGTGGTTTCGTGATCGACGGCAACCGGATCATGACCAACGCCCATGTGGTCAGCAACGCCCGCTTCCTCGGCCTGCAACGGCCCGACAGCCCCCGCATCACCCCCGCCACGGTCAAGTACATCGCCCACGACTGCGATCTGGCGGTTCTCCAAGTCGAGGACAAGGACTTCTTCAAGGGACTTGAGCCGCTGGTCTTCGGCACGGTGCCGCAGTTGCACTCCACGGTGGCCACTGTGGGCTTCCCGGTTGGTGGGCAGCGGATGTCGGTCACGCGCGGCGTCGTCTCCCGGATCGAGTTCCGCCCCTACACCCATTCGGTCTTGGACGCTCATCTGACCATCCAGACCGACGCTGCGATCAATCCCGGCAACAGTGGCGGCCCGGTGATCCAGAATGGCAAGGTGGTGGGCGTGGCCTTCCAGACGCTGCGGGCATCGACCGCGCAGAATGCCGCCTACATGATTCCCACCCCGGTCATCCAGCGGTTTCTGGCGGATATCAAGGATGGAAGCTACGACGGCTACCCCGAACTGGCCATTGGCACATTCAGGCTGACCAATAAGCCGGCCCGCGAACGCTTGGGGCTGCCCATGGACAACTACGGCATGCTCGTCACCGACGTGTTTCCCCAGGGATCGTCCGACGGGCTGCTCAAGCGGGATGATGTCCTGCTGAAGATCGACGGCCACGCGATTTTGAGCGATGGCCAGATCAAGTTGGAGGGCGAGATGGTGCAGATGGTCGAGGTCGTCGAGCGGAAGTTCGTCGGCGACACGGTCACCTTCTCGGTGCGCCGGGGTGACAAGGAAGTGGAGGTGAAGGTGCCCCTCAAGGGGGCATGGTTCTACAGATCCCGCGCCCGGCAGTACGACACACTCCCCCGCTATCTGGTCTATGCTGGCCTTGTCTTTCAGCCGCTGACCCTGGACTTCATGCGCGCGTACCATCCCAAGCAGCCTCCCATCCTCGATGCCTACGAGTTCCACACCAACGAACGGAGCTATCTGGAACGTCCTGAGATCGTGGTCCTGAGCAACCGCCTGGCGGACCCGGTCAACACCCACATGGACCGCTTCAAGATGACCATCGTCGAGCAGGTGAACGGACGGAAGGTAGGCTCGTTGCGCGAGCTTGACGACGCCCTGTCCCAGCCCGCAGAACGGTACGTCTTCACGCTGAAGGGCGAGGGGGTGCCCCTGGTTCTCGAAGCCGACAAGGTGGCGGCGGCCCAGGCCCGCATCGCCAAGCAGTACGGCATTGAGAAAGACAAGAACATCGGCACGGTCCCGAACAAGGAGTAGGCCCCATGATACCGCTCAGAACACTCGCCATTGCCGCCCTCCTTGCCGCCAGCCCAGCCCTCTTCGCGGGAGCCGTGGGAGGGAAGTACGAGCCATCCATTCTGCGGGTCCGCGTGACTCGACAGAGCCATGATTTCATCCGACCATGGCAGAAGGTGCCCCCCAAACAGGCGTCTGGCAAGGGGGTGGTGATTGGCCCGGACCGGATCCTCGTGCCCGGCAATCTCCTGGCCAATGCCACCTTGGTCGAGGTGGAGCGCATCGGCGACGGCACCCGTTGCGAAGCCGTTGTGGAATGCGCGGACTATGTGGCGAACCTCGGGCTCATCCGGGCCAAGGAGAATGCCTTTGCCGAGCAACTGAAGCCAGTGGGAATCCGGACCAAGGGCAAGCGTGGCGACCGGGTCACGGCAGTCCAGTTCGAGCCCAATGGCACCCCGAGCATCAGCGAGGGGCGCATCAAGACCGCCGAAGTGACTACGCCAACGGGGGCCGCCGGCCGTTTCCTCGTCTACCGCGTCTCCATCGATCTCAAACTTGGGCATACCGGCATCGTTCCCTTCTTCCGCCGCGGCAAGTTGATCGGGCTGATGGTGAGCTACGACAAGTCGGGACGCACCGCCACCCTGATCCCCAGCCCCGTGATCGGGCACTTCTTGGCGGACCTGGGGGATGGGACGTACGACGGCTTCCCCGAAGCGGGCTTCGGGTCGGCGGCCATCCAGGATCCCCAACTCCGCCGTTATCTGGGGATGACGAACGGGGATCCGGGCGTCTACATCAGCCAAGTGATTCCCGGCAGTGCGGCGGCAAAGGCAGGCATGGTGAAGGGCGATGTGCTGGTCAAGCTGGACAGCTACACGGTCAATCGCCACGGCCAGTACGACGACCCCGAGTACGGCCCGATGGCGATCTCCCACTTGATCAAGACCCGGCGGCAGGTCGGCGACCCCCTGCTGTGCACCGTCCGTCGAGGCGAGGAGACGCTGGAATTGACGGCGACTCTCGAGCACTTGGCCGCCGACGAGTACCCCGTCCCCCCCTACGTGATCGGGCGCCCGCCACGCTTCGTGATCGTTGGTGGCTTCGTCTTCCAGGAACTGTCCCGGCAACTCCTGGGCATCTGGGGCAAGGAGTGGCGGACCAAGGCCCCGCGGCATCTGACCAGGATCGACCGCGAGCAGTGGGAGCGCCGCCAGCCTGGGGAGCAGGTTGTTATCCTCTCCCGCGTGCTCCCGACGCCAGAGAACATCGGCTTCGAGAATCTCAGCTTCCGGATCGTCAAGACCGTCAACGGCAAGGCCGTGAACAGCGTCCGCGAGTTGGCCGAGGTCGTCAAGAAGGCGGGCCCAACCCAGTACCACACGGTTCTCTTCGAGAATTCCTCCCTCCCGGAGTTGACCATCAAGGCCGCCACGCTGGAGCTCGCGAACCGCTTCGTCCGCGAGCGCTACCGCATCCCCCACCTCTCCCAGTTGGACTGATCTCAGGACGCCCCCATGCAACGCTTCAACGACGGTCGCGACTGGTTCTTCGAGAAACGCTTTGGTCTGTTCGTCCACTGGGGGCTCTATGCGGTGCCTGCCTGGCACGAGCAAATCCAGTGGCGGCGTACCATGGCCAAGGCGGACTACGTCAAACTGGTGGACCAGTTCAACCCCACGGCCTTCGATCCCGACCAATGGCTGGATGTGGTCGAAGCCGCGGGCATGGAGTACATCTGCTTCACCACCAAGCACCATGATGGCTTCTGCATGTGGGATACGGCCCACACCGACTACAACATCATGCACACGCCCTACGGGCACGATGTCCTCGCCATGCTGGCCGAGGCCTGCCACCGGCGCGGCATCCGGCTCTGTCTCTACTACTCCTGCCCCGACTGGCACCAGCCGAACGCAATCAACTTCGGGGGCGACCACCAGCTGAAGGAGCCGAATCCGGGCGACCAGCCGGACCTGCTCAAGTACGTGGCCTTCGTCAAGTCCCAGATCACCGAGCTGTGCACCAACTACGGCCAAGTCTCCGCCTTCTTCTGGGACATCCCGCCGAAGATCCACATCCCCGAACTGAACGCCACCTTGCGCGAACTCCAGCCCGGGATCATGATCAACGACCGCGGGTTCGGTCCCGGCGACTACAGCACCCCCGAGCGCCGCGTCCCCGACGGCAAGGCCTTCACCAAGCCCACCGAAGCCTGCCAGTCGGTCGGTCGCCAAAGCTGGGGCTGGCGCGAGGACGAGGACTACTACTCGGACCTACTCCTGATGCAGTCCCTCGACAACATCCTGGCGATGGGCGGGAACTACCTGTTGAACGTGGGGCCCAAGCCCGACGGTACGCTGCCCGCCGAGTCCGTTCGCATCCTCGGCCGCACTGGTGATTGGTTCGGGCGCGTGCGCGAGGCATTCTATGGCGCCGAACCCGCTTCGCATCTGGTTGCCGGCAACGAGGCGATGTTGACCCGCAAGGGAAATCGTCTCTACCTGCACTTCCCCAAACCGCCCGTGAGCACCGGCATCATGCTCAATCCCCTCCGCATCCAGCCGGAGCGGGCCGTGTTGCTGAACGACGGGCGGGAGGTCCGGGCCACGGTTGAGGAAGTCCCCACCTTCTGGCAATCCGGCGCGTACCTGCGCATCTCCGGCTTGCCCCTCAACGAACTGGCCGGGGAAGTGCCGGTGGTCCGCCTGGATTTCGCCGACCTCGATGCGGCCCTCGCCGCCAACGACGGCGCGGTCGGCAAGGAGTACATCTTCTAGCCACATCTCGGACCCGATCGACATCCCCGGGGTCTTCCCCCACAGGAGACGAATCATGTTCACCCCCCAGTTGGGTGTTTCCCTGCACTGCATCGCCAAGCCCGTCGATGGCGACCTCTTGCACGCGTTGCGGGATTCCGACGTCGCCACGCTTGAGCTCTCGCCGACCCTCTTCCCCAGCGATGCCTCCACCCGCATGGCCCTGCGCGCAACCATGCTGACTGCCGGCATTCGCGCCGCCACGGTTCACGCGATCTTCGGTGGCAGTCTGGACATCTCCAGCGCGGATGACGCCGTGCAGGCTCGGGGTCGCCGTGCCTACCGCGAAGCTCTGCATCTCGCGGTTGAGTTCGAAGCCGGGATGGTCGTCGTCCATCCGAGCGCCGAGCCCATCACGGACGACGAACGCCCCGCCCGCCTGACTCGTTCCATGGAAGCCCTGCGCTCTCTCACCGATCCCGCCCGCGAACTGGGGGTCCGGATCGCCGTCGAGCTGTTGCCCCGCACCTGCTTGGGCAACACGGCCAGCGAGCTGCAACGGATCATCGCCGACCTCGACCCTGACGTGTTTGGCATCTGCCTGGACGTGAACCACCTGATGGACCGCCCGGACACGCTCCCGGACGTGGTCCGCCAGTTGGGCCCCCAACTCATCACGCTGCATCTATCCGACTACGATGGCATCGATGAGAAACACTGGCCGCCCGGGCAGGGCGTACTCGACTGGGGCGCGTTCCTCCAGGCCTTGCGGGATATCGACTACGCCGGCCCCTTCAACTACGAGGCCCGCTTCCCCGAAGAGACTCTCGCCGCAAGCTTCGCCGCTCTGCAGGCCAACTTCCGCTGGCTCTCCTCTCTGTAGCCTCAGCTCCGCGCCGCTGCCTGGTCGCGGTACATCTGCCAGAAGAGAATCCAGGGGTCCAGGAGGATCGTCTCGCCATGGTCCTGGATCTTGAACACGAAATGGCTGTGGTCCACGGCCCCGGAGAGGACGCCTGCTCCCCAGGCAAACTGCTCGCCCTTGGCGATGGGCTGGTGTTCGGGAACGGTTAGTTCCGTCATATGGTGGGCCTGGAGCACCCATTCGGCCCCGTTGGGCCACCGGTGAATGCCCCGCCAGCGGTTGTTGTTGTGCCCCATGGCAAGGCTGTTGAAGTAGCAGTGGTCGTGGATGTCGAGTGGTGCCCACAGGGGCGTTCCCCGCGGGTGGTTGATGTCCAGGCCACCATGGGCGGAAGCCCCATTGTAGGCCCCCAGCCAGCAGTCCTCCCCGCGATAGCAGTTCTCGATCCGCAGGCCACCTTCGTGAAGCGGACACCAGGGGTGCAGCCGCTCGGGACAGATGCGGAGGGAGGCGTCCTGAATGCCGAACCGGGCGTGCTTGCGCAAGCGGCATTCGCCGTGGGTTTCGGTCAGCAGGTCGAAGATCTCCGCGACGGCGTCAAACCAGATCCGGACCCCGGCGCCAACCCAGGGCTCATAGAAACTGCGCTGGCTGGAGACTTCGCGCGCCAGCTCGACCTCCTGACCGTTCACCTTCAGGACGCAGCGAAACGCATAGTCGGTGCGCGCCCCATTCTCCTCCACCTTCAGCTCCTTGAGGGTGGTGCGGATGACCTGGGCATCGGTGGCAATCAGCTCGATGCGCACGCTCTCGCCGGAGGTCAGCACGAAGTCAAGCGTCTCCCCCCGGTCCACCTCCACGGCAGTGAGTGTATCCTTGGCTCGGCGGGATAGGTCAGGATTCGTCATGTTAGCGGATCTCCGTGCGGCGGATCTTGCCGCTGATGGTTTTGGGTGGAGTCTCGACGAACTCGACAATGCGCGGGTATTTGTAGGGTGCGGCGACGGCCTTGACGTGTTGTTGGAGATCGCGCTTCAGACGGTCTTCCGGCGCGTGCCCGCCAGCCACGGCCACGCGTGTTTCGTGACCGGGACAGGCCGCGTGGGCTGCATCCAGGGCAGTCATCAGTTCGGGGTCGTGGACGGCCACCGTCAGCTTGATGCCCGCTTCCTCGATCCGGTAGACAAGGTCCTTGGTGGTCAGCATATGCGTGGCGGGAATGGCCACGGCCCCCAACTTGTGCAGGGCCAGCAGAAAGAACCAGAACTCATAGCGTCCCTTGAGGATCAGCATCACCGGCGTGCCCCGCCCCACGCCTTGGCGGCGCAGCGCATTGGCGGTGCGGTCGCTCCAGAGCCTCATCT
>JABGQJ010000274.1 GCA_018648945.1 Victivallales bacterium | reverse complement strand
CATCGACAGATGCTCCACGTCCGGGACACGCCCCAGATCCGGTGTCAGGTCCCGCTCCTGCCAGTTCGTGACGATTCGGCTCCAGTCGTTGAAGCGCAAGACATAGGGCGGGTAGCTCTTGGTCTTCTCCACCGAGGCAAGCACGTCCGGAATCCCCTCGCCAAGCAGCAGGTAATCCCAGCAGCGATCCTCGAAGGGCGGTGGACGGTCTCCGCCGATATGGGCCACGGTCACTCCACCGCGCCGCTTCACCTTGGCATACATCTCGCAGAGCAGATCGTTCCACAGGGCAAAGAACCCCTCGTCCAGGACCTGCCTGCCCTCGCCTTGGGGGAGTGCATTCGGGTCGGCCTCCACGAAGTGCACATGCCCATCGTGGCTGGGATTGACGCATCCCGGCATGCCGGGGCCGATGCCCCCATCCCAGTAGACGCCATCGAAGCCATAGTCGTCAAGGAGCTTGTCGATCCCACGCAGGAAGTAGCGGCGCCAGCCAGGGCTGCCAGGGCAGAGCCGGTCGAAGTCGCAGCTCAGCTCCACCAGATGCCCGCTGCCCCGGCTCCACTCCGACCGATGGTCGACGTTCGCGACATCGAGGTAGCCGGGCGACACATACGAGATCACCTTCAGACCACGGCGGTGCGCCTCGTCCAGAAACCGCCGCAACCCCGGTTCGTTGATCGCATCGAACGGCCCCTTGCCAAACAGGCCGCACCACTCGTTCCAGTACCACAGATGCACGACCCCACCGCCCCACTCCGCATAGAGATCGAGCAGATCCCAATCCGCCGTCGTCGGGTGGTATGGTCTGCGGGTCGGGTAGTGCCCAAACTGGTAGCGCACATGACAGGGCTCGTAGTCAAGAATGCGCTGCCGAGCCAAACATGTCTCGGCGACGCCATTCTCCCGGACCCATTTCAGCCAGTGCAATCGGTTCGTCATTGCGCCACCCAGTTCGCAGACACTTCTCAACACACGGGGATCCAGACCGTCATCTCACCGATGCCCCGGTTGGCCCAGGCGTAGTAGGGAACAAGCCGGATCGGGACTGGCTCGGCGGGGGCGGTGGGGGCCATCCGGTACAGAGAGCCGTCCCAGTCGCCCTGTGGAAGTCGCCGAGCCATCCCTTCGAGCACGGTCACCCCGCCCAGCAGAGCAGGATCGTGACGGGCAGTCAGCTCGATATCGCGAGGAAGCAGGATCTCGTGCGTGGGAACACCTTCGGGCAAGTCGTGGGATTCAAGGCAATACAGCATGGGCCCGCGCAGGACGGCGACCTGATTGCGGCATTCCTCGACCAGGGGATGGGCCATCATCAGACGTGGCTGCATGGGCAAGGTCAACTCAACGACATCACCGGGCCGCCATTGCCGCTGGACTTCGGCGTAGGTACCTGGGACCACCTCGGCAGCCGCGGGCGAGCCGTTCACCCGCAAGGTCGCACCATTGGCCCACGCGGGGATGCGGAACTTGAGCGCGAAGGGAGCATCCCCCACCTCGCTGAACGTCAGCCGGATATCCCCGTCCCAGGGGTAGTTCGTTTCCTGGGTGAGGGCAATGGACGTGCCGTCAGGCAGAGTGGTGGCAAGCGTGCTGGCCGCGTAGTGATGGAGCCAGAGTGTCTCGACCGACACGGTATACAGGTAGTTGTGGAACTCCACCTCCGTACGCAGCAGGTTTGTCGGGCAACAGATGGCTTGGCGACCCGGCTGGAAGCGGACGCAGGTATAGCGCTTGTGCCCGTGCGTATAGGGACCGTTCTCACCGCCATGCCAGCGCAGGAAGTTGCGGTAGAACCAGCTCGTGCCGTCCAGCCCAACCCCCGAGAGAATCCCGCTGTAGAGAGTCTGCTCCATTACGTCCGCGTAGTTGGGATCGGGCTCGAGCGCCAGCATGCGCCAGGCCCACATGAAGACGCCGATCTGGGCACAGGTCTCGTTGTAGGAAAGGGCATTCGGTAGCGAATACTCATCGCCAGCGGCCTCATGGACTGAATCGACCCACTGCCCCTTGCCATAGACGCCGCGTTTGGAGATGCCGGCACTCAACGCACAAGCCCCGCCATTGATGAACATCTTGCGCTCAGTGTGGTTGGCCCAGATGCGCTTGAGCGCGTCAAACAGGGCCTCCTCGCCAGTCGCCGCGACCACGTCCGCCGCCCCGGCATAGAGATACGTGTTCAGCACCGAGTGCCCCACCATCTCGTTCTCATCGCGCAAAGGCACGCGATCCTGACACATGTCCGTGCCTATCCAATCGTGGAGCAGCGCCTCCCGCCACCGCTTCGGGGCCGATCCCCGCCGGTCGACGAAGCCTTGGGCGGCCTCAAGGTAACGGGCCTCCCCAGTCTCACGGGACAGCTCGGCCAACCCCATGATGATCGAGGGGTTGAACGGGAAGCGCACCTTGTCGCGGGACACCTCGCCGGAAAACTCCTCGGTCACAAAGTCAGCGATCCCACGCGCAATCGCGAGGAAGGTCGTCTTGCCCGTCGTCCGGTGATGCACCACCGCAGCGGTGAGTAGGTGCCCCATCGTGTACAGCTCGTGATAGTGGGGATCTGTGAGCCGCTCCTCGCCGTTGGCCTGCGTCTGGCTGGCCAGGTAACCGTCGGGGGCCTGGACCTTGGCAAGCAGATCGATGAGCTCATCCAACTGGCGGTCCAGGCTCTCGTCGCCCGTGCTGGCGAGCGTCATCGCCGCTGCTTCGAGCCACTTGGCCATCCAGGCGTCGTCCCAATGGACCCCGGCGAACTCGCCCTCCTCCAAACCGGCAGCGATGCGCAGATTCTGGAGCACATGCCCCTGGTCCGGATCGGCCAGCAAGTCCCACAGGCAAGGCAGCGTCACCTCATGGGCCCGGCGTTGCCGCTCACCCCAGAAACCATCCGTGCAGCACGCATCGCCGATGCCTATGCTCTGTAGTTGACTATGCCGGTCATTCTGATTGCCGATGACTCCGCGGTCCTGCATGGGCTGTCTCCGGTGGTTTCGGGTTCCTGCTCTCTCGTCGCGAGTTGCTGTGCCCCAGCCGACGCTAGCAACCTAGCCGATCCCATTCCCAGCGCCAGCCCCACAACCCACCCCCCATTCGGCGTTCCCCATCCCCCAGCCGATGTCCGATGCTCGATGTTCGCCACGCAGCCAACGGCCTCCCAGCCACCAACGTAGCACGGCGCGCTTTCCTACTACCAATTAGATGCTATGTTCCTGCCCTCCTAATACTTCAGCTTCTACACCTCCGAGGGCTTTTGATGGGCGAGTTGTTCGAGATCGTCAATAAACACGACCAAGTGATCGGGCGCGCCCCGCGCGCCGAATGCCACGGCAATCCTGCCCTCCTGCATCGCACTGCCCATGTGGTCGTGTTCTCGGCCGATGGCCGACTTCTGCTGCAGAAGCGAGCAGCCAACAAGGACATTCAGCCAGGCAAATGGGATACTGCCGTGGGAGGGCACCTTGCCCCTGGCGAGACCTACGAGCAGGGCGCCCGCCGGGAGATGCACGAAGAACTGGGCGTGCCCGGCGACCTGCCGCTGACCTGGCTGTTCCGGACCAGAATCCGCAACGATGTCGAGTCCGAGAACGTGGGCGTCTTCCAGCTCACTTACAACGGTCCCTTCCACGCCCAGGAGGAGGAGATCGACGAGCTGAAATTCTGGTGCCCCGGCAGTCTGCGCCGGGCGTTGGGCACGGGGATCTTCACGCCGAATCTGGAACTGGAGATCCATCGGCTCTTGGGCGAAGGTCTGCTCTAGCCTGACTAATTCACGCGAATCTGATGCGAACGCGGATTGCACTGCGTCTCACGCCGTTGTGCCAGAACGCCGACCTTGACGGGTTAGGCTTGCATTTGGGTCGGCGAACAGCGAAGGTTCCTGCAGCCACTTCGGCAGCGAGGAACCCGCCATGTCAGACCCCATCGGCCATAGCCTGACTGTCCATGTATCCCCCCATGGGGACGACCGCGCATCGGGCATCGCGGCTGCGCCGCTGCGCTCCCTGACGGTGGCCCGCGACCGACTCCGGGCCGACCGCGGCGACCAACCTGGGCGCATGCTTCTGCACGGTGGAGACTACTGGGACCGCCAACTGAAGCTCACTCCCGCCGACAACGGACTCACCATCGAGGCCGCCCCGGACGAGGCCCCGATCCTCTACGGAGGACAACGTGTCCAAGGCTGGCAACCGGATGGCGGCCCGCTCTTCGCCGCATTCCTGCCCGGCGTGGCCGAGGGCGAACGGGACTTCCGGACCTTGGTGGTGGATGGGGAATTCGTCCCTCGCGCGCGCCTTCCGGAGCATGGACGATACTGGCACAAGAACGCATTCGACGTGCCCTGGATGAGCACGACTGGCGGCGGCTGGCAGCGCCAACCGACCGAGGAGGAGCTGACTGCTCTCCACTACACGGGCGACGA
Source organism: Victivallales bacterium (assembly GCA_018648945.1). The sequence goes on along the minus strand of JABGQJ010000274.1, from coordinate 4,817 downwards.
TCTCGGAGACTGGCTCGACTGCCGGAACGCTGAGATTCAGGTGTTCCACCAGTGGGACGATTCCCTCGTCGGAGTCGCCAGCGTGGACGCCGACGAGAGACTGGTTCGCTTCCGCAGTCCCTGCGGCCACCCTCCCGGCGCCTTCGCCAGCGACAGGAATGCGAAGGCCCACCAATACATCGTCTGGAACGTGCGGGAGGGAATGCTGAGGCCGGGACAGTGGTACCTCGACCGTACCCGGGGCTGTGTGGTTTACTGGCCGAGGCCTGACGAGGATCTGGAGACGGCCGTCGTCCTGGCCCCCCGGCATCGCCAGGTCATCGCCATGCAAGGCAGCGAGGAAGCCCCTCTGCGGGACATCTCGATCCGCGACCTCGAACTGGCCCTGACCAGCACCCCCCTGGGATCGGCAGGCTTTGGCGCGGGCGCCCTCGATGGTGTGGTCGATGTGCTGGGCCCAGCCGAGAACATCGAGCTTGGCCACCTCCGGATCCGGCTGGCTGGTGGCAAGGGGATCAGCGTGCGCCCCAACGGTGAACACGGGACATGCTGCCAAGTGCGCATTGGCAGTTGCCGCGTAGAAACCTGCGGTGGCCCGGGCATCCACCTGCGGGGCGAGTCCTGCGAAATCCGCGGCTGCACAATCCAGGAAGTGGGCCTGACGTATGCGTCCAGCCTTGCCCTGGCGGCCGGAGGGAAGGCCAATCTGGTGGCTGAGAACCGCGTGGCGGGCTGCCCCTACACAGCGATCACCGCGGGTGGCACAGGCAACCGCATCGAGCACAACACCATCACCGACTTCATGCGCGAGCTGGACGATGGGGCGGCCATCTACTGCTTCGCGTTCTGCGACTCGATCATGCGCGGCAACGTGGTGCTCGGCTCCCACGGTCGAGTGGCCTCGGCCTACTACCTGGACGAGACCAGCCGAGGCAGCACCGTGGCCGAGAACGTGGCGATCGATTCACGCTGGCCCTCCCACAACCACATGGCCGAGGCCTGCGAGGTCCGCAACAACGTGTTCGTGGACTCGGGCGACCAGCTCGTGACCCTGGCTCGCTGCCAGAACTTCGTCTTCCGCGAAAATGTGTTCATCTGTGCCGGCGACTTCACGCTCCGCGGAGCCCGCGACAGCGTGAGCGCCTGGGCCAACAATCTCTTCCGTGTCGAAGGGAAGATGCAGGCCAAGTGGCTGGACGACTATACCGCGCAGTCTGCAGAGCCCTGGACCCCGGGGGATGGCAGCATCAGCGGCGGCGATCCCTTCGAAAACGCCGTTGCGGGGGACTACCGGCTGCGCCCGCAGTCCGCCGCCGTCGAGTTGGGGATCCCTCCTTTGCCGGACCGGGTGCTGGGACTGGCCCAGCGCGCCTTAGCCGAATTCCGACCACTCGTACTGGGAGGCTTTGATGCGTAGCCTGTGCGTTGTCTTCACCATCCTCGGTGCCGCCCTTCTCCACGCCGCGCCACCGATCCTGATCTGCCCGGAGGTCAGCGACCTGGCGAAAGTCGATGGCGTGCTAGACGAACCGCTCTGGCAGGAGGCAGCGCCCTGCGTACCGTTCACGCGGCCCGGCACAAAGCAACCCCCCGCCAAACAAACGACGGCCCGGGTCTGTTTCATGCGCCAATCCCTGCTAGTCGCGGTCACCTGCGAGGAGCCAGACCCGACGCGTCTGCGCGCTGTAGCCCAGCCAGGCAGCGAGAACGTATGGCAGGACGACTGCGTGGAAGTATGGCTGAAGACCACCCGCAGCCAGTTGGAGTTCGACCAGTTCATCGTCAACTCCAAGGGCGTCTGCCAGACTCTGCGCCGACGGCAGGGCCAGGACGATCGGCAACTTCGCGGTAAGTGGCAAGCGGCGGCACGCGTGCAGGGGAAGCGCTGGACCGTGGAGATCGCCATCCCCTTCGCGACCCTTGGCATCGCGGAGCCGACCCCCGGCACCATGGTCCGCCTGGCCTTGGGGCGCGAGGACCACACCGACAAGACCGCACAGCTCGCCGCCTGGCCAGCCGGCAGCGAGTACGGTTCGAAAAGCGCGGCCACCAAGCTCTACTTTGTCACCGACAACCTGCTCCGCAACCCAACCATGGCCCGCGATGCCAACGGGAAGATGGTAGACTGGAACGTAAAGGAGGCGGACCGGCCAAGGTTCGGCGCGGTCCGAGAGGAAGACGAGGATGTGCTCCGTTTCCAGGCCCCCGGGCGCTACTGCTCGGCAGGGAACTCCCTCAGACTCAAGCCCAACTCGTTCTACCGCCTCGGTGCCCGCGTCAAGGGCACGGCAGGCGTCTATCTCCGGGGCCGCACGGCCGCACGGAAAGGCGACCCGTCCCGTGCATTCACCGTGAACGCTCCCGCGAGCGACGCCTACCAGCAGGTCGAGATACGTGTACCCACCGGCGAGACGGGGCAGATGCTGGTCATCATCGGCAATACCGAGGGTCTTGGCGAGGGTGAAGTGCGCATCGCCAACCTGAGCCTGCGCGAGGATGTCACGCTGCGCGACGATGGCCCCGCCATCCCGCTTGCGCCCGGCCAGCCCATCCGAGTCCGCAAGCTCCTGGTCACCGACTGCCGAGCCCTGCGCGGGTTCATTGGCTCCCCCGTCGATGGTTCGCTGGCCTCCTACGGCTGGAACGTCCGGCCGTGGGAGTACGGCATGGGCGGCGCAGGCGCAGGCGTGGGGTACCACTACCGCAGGAACGACGGGCTCCATATCGCCCTGGCCGAGGGTGGCGTAGACGCGGTGCAGTTGCGCGGCGCGGCAGACGTGGCGCTCTACGCAGGCGATACTGCCCACGATTCGCCAGGCAACAAGCAGCCCATCTGGCAGTTCGCTGGACGCGCCGAATCCTGTCGCGCCCAACTTGAGCAGCGCCAGGATGCCACACGCTTCGCCTTCTTTGGCCTGAAACGCGGCATGATCCGCGACGTCTCTTTCCTGCGCGTGGAAAAGACCACCTCAGGCATGGTCGGGCCACGCTTGCAGATGGGCAAGCCCGCCGATCTCGCCGCAGTCGGGCCTCTCGGCCTGGCGCGATACGACGGAGAACAGCGCCTGGCCTTTGCCCTTGGCACCCAAGACGGCCAAACCACCAGGGAACTGAAGGCGAACCAGACGGTTCACCTGCTCAGCAGCCCCCTGCCTGCAGACCGGTCGGTGGGTGCCATCGCCCTGCGTCTGGAGCTCCAGCGTTGCGCCCCCGGCACCCCCCTCGCGATCACTGTCCAAGACCCCCTCGCCAGCCGGCTGGAACTGATGCGCGTGGAGTTCGCCGTGACCGGTTCAGGCACGGTTGAGCCAGTCCTGGATTTCCCGGACGCGATATTCCGTGCCGGTCAACGTCTCTGGCTCACGATCGAGCCAGGGGGACCGGTATCCTTGACCAAGGCCGAGGTGCGGCTGGTGGAAATCGATGCAGAGACAGCCCGGCGCGAAGCCCTGGCCTTCCGCAAACTGCACGTCAAGGGACTATTCACGGCGTTGAGCGAAGCGCGACGGTGGAACAGCTTCTCCACTCGCACAGACCTGGAGGCTTTCTATCGCAAGGACGAGTACGGCCCCGCCATCAAGGAGTTGGCCTCGGCCATCGCCGAGTGCGTCCGTCTAGGCCCGGAGGACGACACCGTCCGCCAGTACAACGAGTGGTTCTGGCGCCGGCGCAAGTCACTGAGCGACTTCTCGCCGCGCATCGACCGCCAGGAAGGCGCGCCCGAATGGGCGATCCTCGCACGACAGGCCTGGCTGGCAGCCCGGCGCGTGCCGATGTGGTGGCTCGACAACCGGCTGGTTCCCACTGGCGAGTTCGGGGGGCTCGTGGGCGACGATAGCGATATGTACCAGAACTACGCGGACTTCGTCATGCTTGAGTCCGATGGCCTGACGCCCCGCCTGCGCCAAGCTGCAGCCGACCTCGCCGAACTGGCCGAGCAGGAGAACCTGACCGCCGGGCTCAACCGCCGCACCATGGATCCTCTCCATGCCTACGAAGAGGGCATCAATCAGGAATCCCTGCTCCTCTGGTGGCAGTACGGCGATCCGGTCTACTTCGAGCGCTGCCTCGCTGCCGCCAAGTCCATGCCTTCCCTGACCACCGTGACCCCGCGCGGGCACCGGCACTTCAAGAACCAGAATTGCGGTGCTGAGGACCTGCGGATCGACCGCGAGCTGGGGACCGACGGGCACGCCCATGGGCTCATGCTCCATCCCTCCTTCGAGGTGGCATGGTACAACCGCAGCCCGTCCGTGCTCCAGTACCTGCGCGAGTGGGGCGACGGCTGGCTGGATCACCAGCAGCCCGGCGAGTACGCCACGCTCGTGGATGTGGCCACCGAGAAGAATCTGAAAGTCTACAAGGACCGTCCCCTCTATGCGGGCTACGGCGGCCAGGCCTCGGCCCATGTCTTCCTCTACTGGCTCACGGGCGAGGCGAAGTACGTCCGTCCCTTCCTCGACTTCTATCGGGCGGACCAGGACCACTTCCAGCCCCGCCGCTGGTTGGCCGATCTGGACGCCCTGGGAGCTCTGGCAGACATCCCCGACACGACAGAGTGCCTGCGAGCCGACCCATTCGTGGCGGCCCGCCTCGGCGACCGTGAGCCCCTGTTCGAAGCGCTCCGTCAGGACATTGCCGAAATGCAGCGTTTCCCCCACATGTACACCACTGCCGAAGTCTTCACCGACCGCGTGTTCCTCTACGCCATCGGCAACGCCGCCCGCATGGGCGCCATACTGAAAAGCCGCCTCGAAGGCCTGTTGGATGAGTTCGAATTCATCGGCGAGATTCGCGGCAAAGGTCTGTTGCTGGGT
>JABGQJ010000273.1 GCA_018648945.1 Victivallales bacterium | reverse complement strand
CGACGATCCAGATCTCTGGCGAGCGCTCAATCCCCTCAATCAGGCAGCGGCACTGCGAGGCATGAAGATCCTCGTGCAGACCGGGACCACTGCCTTTGACCGGACCATGAACGAGAACCTCTGCCGGCGCCTCGGCCTGCTCGGAATACCACACAGACTGGAAAAGCGCCAGGGAGGGCACACGTTTGCCGTGGTGCAGGCAGCGGTGCCTCGGGTGCTGCAGTTCGTAGGCAAGAGCTTCAAGGAGAACGAAATGACCCAGCGTGGCCAATGGATGCGAGATGGCAAGTACGGGGTATTCATCCACTTCCTGGGCGGCGGCGATGGCTGGAATCGCGAGGTGAACGCCTTCGATGCCGCTGGCTTTGCGCGAGAATGCCACGAGGCGGGTGCGGCCTATGCTGTCCTCACTCTGGGCCAGAACTCTGGCTACTACTGCGCGCCGAACGCCACCTACGACCGGCTGACCGGGCACGGGGTCGGCGACCGGTGTACCACCCGCGATCTGCCAGCAGACCTGGCCCGCGAGCTGGTGCCATATGGCATTCGGCTCATGCTCTATCTTCCCTCGCGCAGCCCGCAGCGCGATGCTGAAGCCATGACGCAGCTGGGAGACGTGCACGAGCAGAAGCCCGCACCGCAGGCGTTCACCAAGAACTGGTCGGCGGTGATCCAGGAGTGGTCGGAACGATACGGCAACCGGGTTCACGGCTGGTGGTTCGACGGTTCCTACAACCGTGCGGGCTGGGACGATCTGGCCAAGCCCCAGAGTTGGCGCACCTGGGCTGCTGCCTGTCGCGCCGGCAACGCCGACTCCATTCTCGCCTTCAATCCCGGCACTCGCCTGGACTTGGCGTTCGCCTCCCTCACCGACGAGCAGGACTACGCAGCGGGTGAACAGAACCGCTTCGAGGTCACCCCCGAGAGCCATCCCTGTCCCAAGGGCATGATCTGGCAGATTCTCTGCCACATGGGCACCATGTGGGGCCGCACCGACGGCCCCCAACTCGACGACGCCAGGATGATCGACTACGTGCGCCGAGTGAATGCCCAAGGCGGTGCGGTCACCTTCGAGGTGGGGCACCACCTCGGTCGCATCCACGAACCCCACCTGCGCCAACTGCGGGCCGTCGCCGCAGCGATCCGCTGATCACCTCATGACCGGCGTGAGGAAGCGTTCCACCAGAGGAATCACCCGCTCTCCCGCGTCTTCCAGAAGGTAGTGTCCCGCGTCCTCGAAGCGATGGACGCGCGCCTGTGGGAAATAGCTCTGCCAGATATCGAGGAATGCCTCGGTGAAGCAGAAGTCCTGCATGCCCCAGCAGATCAGCATGCGTTTGTCGGCCAGCAGGTGCAGTCCCTTCTGGATACTGGCCACCGTCTCGTAGCTGGGGTGGGAAGGCCGCAGGGGAATGTCCTGGACAAAGCGCAGAACGGCCACGCGATGGGCCCAGGAATCGTAGGGCGCGAGCAGCCCCTCGCGAACTGCGGGGGCAAGGGGCTTGCGGACGGCCATGGTCGTGGCCGCGCGGGCGAAGGCATTGAGACCACGCAAGGCCAGCGGCCCGAAAACGGGCCAGCGGCAGACTCGGATCCGGAACGGGCAGAAATCCATCAGGAAGGCAGCGGTGTTCAGCACCACGATGCGACCGACCCGGTCGGGATGACGGACCGCATACCCCATGCCGATGGCCCCGCCCCAGTCGTGCACGATCAGGTCCACCTTCTTAAGCTGGAGCACATCGTTCAGCAGATGCTCCAGATTGTCGATGTGCTGCTGCAGCGTGTAGGGGTAGTCCTGCGGCTTGTCCGAGAGTCCGCACCCCACATGGTCCGGAACGATGGTCCGATGCGCACCACGCAGGGCAATGGCCACATTGCGGTAGTAGAACGACCAGGTCGGGTTGCCATGGATCATCGCCACGGCCGGACCATCGCCCTCGTCGAGATAGTGCTGGCGCACGCCGTCGGTCGCCACGAAGTGGGAGGCGAAGGGATAGAGCTCTCGCCAAGCAGGTGTGGCAGATTGCGGCTCGTCTTGGTTCATGCAGGCTCCGTGGCAGATGAAATGGGCGACCCGTACTATAGCAGGGGTCACGGCCCCGACCAACGGAACAGAGCCAGGACTCCAGGATGGCCGATGCACTTCGGCTTTCCAGCAAGCCTTTGTGTGGTATATTTCGCCTTTTGCACTCTTGCATTTGGCAAGCTTCAGGAAACATACCGCATGGCTGGTACCGCAGGTGGGCTCCGCAGTCAGATCGGGGAGCCGGTCAAAGAAGGCATTGGCAAGCAGAACCCGATTCTGCGGCAGGCTCTGGGCATTTGCTCGGCCCTGGCAGTCACGGGGCTGGTCAGCACCACCTTGGTGATGGATGCCGCGCTGCTGTTCGTGGCGGGCTTCAGTTGTCTGATCGTCTCTCTGGTCCGCAACGCCATCCCCCACCGGGTGCGCCTCATCGTCCAGATGCTGGTGATCTCCGCCCTGGTCAGCGTCGTCCACCTGTACCTGCAGGCCTACCACTACCCGATGAGTCAGGCCCTCGGCCCCTACATCCCCCTGATTGTGACCAACTGCATTCTGCTGGGACGGACCGAGGGCTACTCCATGCGCAACGGGCCGATCGCCTCCTTCTTCGACGGGGTGGGCAACGCCATCGGCTACGCCTTGGTGCTCCTGCTGATCGCCCTGATCCGCGAGCCCGTGGGATTCGGGACCCTCCTCGGCTACCAGGTGCTGCCCGCCAACTACGACCCGCTGACCTTGCTGAGCATGGCGCCGGGAGCATTCCTGGCAATGGGCGTGGTGGTCTGGATCGTGCGTGCGATCTGGCCGGAGGAACCGGCGACGGAGCATCCAGAGGCCACCGGCCACTAGCCCAAGGAGACCGAACCCATGCACGGAACTGATTTTGGCGGGCTAGCCGTCGTTTTCCTGGCTGCTGTGCTGACCAACAACATCCTCTTCTCCAAGTTCCTGGGGATGTGCTCCTTCATCGCCATCTCGCGGAACATGAAGACCGCCTTGGGCATGGGGTTGGCCGTCACCTTCGTGACCTTCTGCACGGCAGTGCTGAACTACTGGATCTACGAAGCGATCCTGGTGGCCGATGCGCCGCTCTGCAAGACGGATCTCACCTACCTCACCTTCCTCGTTTTCATCATGACCATTGCCGGATTCGTGCAGCTGGTGGAGATGATTCTGGAACGCTTCAGCCCGATGCTGCACTTCAACCTCGGCATCTACCTGCCCCTGATCACCGTGAACTGCGCCGTATTGGGCGTGAACCTGTTCATGATTGAGGGGGAGCACCGGATGGGGTTGGCCAAAACCGGTGCCTACGCACTGGGCTCGGGTTTGGGCTGGCTGATGGCGATCTGCCTGATGGCAGGAATTCGGCAGCGCCTCGAACACGCGGACATTCCCCGGCCGCTGCGTGGCCTGGGAATCACGGTCATTATCACGGGCCTCATGGCGATGGCCTTCATGGGCTTCACCGACATGGTGAAGCTCTAGGCACGGACTCGGAGCGGTGGGTGTAGATGGAATGATGATGGAATATGCAAGTGCCATAGCGGTTCTCTGCGGAGTCGGGGGCATCCTCACGGTCGCCCTGCTCATCGCGAACCGCTTCCTCTGCAACTACGGCCCCTGCGAGGTCCGCGTCAACGACAAGGACCCCTTCACGGTCGAGGGCGGGGGGAAGCTCCTGGACGCGCTGTACGACCAGAAGATCTTCATCCCCTCCGCCTGCGGCGGCCAGGGCACTTGCGGCTTCTGCAAAGTCTGCGTGACCGCCGGCGGCGGCCCTACCCTCCCCACCGAACTGGCCTTCCTGAACGATCAGGAGAAGGCCGCCCAGACTCGTCTGGCCTGCCAAGTGAAGGTCAAGGAGGATATGGTGATCCATGTCAAGGAGGAGTTCCTGGACGTCAAGGAGTTCCTGACGACGGTAAAATCCTCCCGGCTGATCACCGGCGACACCCGCGAAATCGTGCTTTCCCTGGCGGCTGGCGAGATGATCGACTTCCGCCCCGGCCAGTACGTCCAGGTCTTCGTGCCGGGGCAGAAGGAGACCACCTTCCGTGCCTACTCGCTGGCCTCCCCCACCCAGCCGCAAGGACGAGATTGAGCTGCTCATCCGGCTGATTCCCGGTGGCCTCGGGTCCACCTACCTGCATACGGTTGCAGAGGGTGACGAAGTCCACTTCACCGGTCCCTACGGCGAATTCGAACTCGACGAGGACGAAGGCACGGAGCTGATCTGCGTCGGCGGCGGGTGCGGCATGGCGCCCATGCGCTCCCTTGTCCGCCATCTGGCCGAGGCCACGCCCAACAAGGTCTGTCGCCTCTTCTTCGGCGCACGAACCGCCAAGGACGCCATGTACCTCGACGAGTTCCAGGCCCTGGCCAAGGAATACCCCAACCTCAAGCTCGTCTATGCCCTCTCCGAGCCCGAGCACTCCCAGGGCTGGGGTGGCGAAACCGGCTTCATCCACGAATCCGTCAATCGTCACCTGGGCCTGGAGGGCAAGCGGCAAGCCTTCCTCTGTGGTCCGCCTCTGATGATCGAGGCAACCCAGCGCGTACTTCAGGACAAGGGCATTCCCAAGGAAGACGCCTTCTACGACGAGTTCTGATCCCCTCAACTGGCAGATATGGCACACGAATGACTGCGGCACCCCAACAACCCATCGAACACAGCCCAGGCGGACTTGGCGACTGGCTTCTCGGGCTGCGCTCGCCCAGCGGCCAGTTGCCGCCGAACGCCATGCGGCGCTACCTGATTGCCGCCATGCTCACCGCCTTGGCAGGCATCGTCGCCGCCAGCCTGACCATCGGCCCGCGAATCGCCGTCGTGGCGGCGGTCTGCGGTGCGGCCGCGCTCATCGTCGAGATCCTCTTCTCCCAGATCCGGCACAAGCCGCTGAACGGTGGTGGCTTGGTCTACGGCTTCCTCCTCGCCCTCCTGCTCCCGGCAGATATCCCGCTGGAAATGGCCGCGATTGGCGGCGCCGTGGCCGCCCTCTTCGGCAAAGAGGTGTTCGGTGGCACGGGCAGTCACATCTTCGCTCCCTCTCTGGTGGGCAAGGGCATTCTCGTCTTCAGCTACAAGACCATCACCGGACTTGGCTTCACCTCGGTGGTGTCCCACCCGGACGCACACCTCTGGCTGGCCCTCGGCCTCGTCTGCCTGTTCGGCACGCTGCTCATGACCTGGGCTCGCCCGGCCAACTTGCGCATCCTCTCGGCCGCCCTGCTCGCCTCGGTCTGCGTCGCCGTCCCCCTGCAGCATTTCGGCGTCCTTCCCTTTGAGAGTGTCATCGAGATGTTCCTGGCCAACAGCTACCTGTTCAGCATCTGCGTGGTGGCCTGCGATCCCGCCATTTCGCCCCGCGACGATGAAGCCAAATGGCTATACGGCCTGATGATTGGCGCTCTCGCTGTCCTCATGGCCTGCTACTCCCTCTACGCCGAAGCGGCCATGTCGGCCATCTTGGTGGCCAACCTTTTCGTGCCGACCCTCGACCTCCTCTCCCAGCCCCGTGCCAATCAGGAGGCCCAGGCATGAAGAACAGTGTTCTCTACACGCTCGTCTTCACCGTGGGGCTCTGTGCAGCCTGCGCCGCTATGCTGACCTTCGCCGAAGTGAGCTGGCGGGAACGCATCGCCGCCAACAAGGCGTATGCCCGCACCAGAGCCATCGTCGAAGCTCTTGGGCTCTGCAACGAGGACACTGTGCGAGAGGACGCAATCAACGCCTTCGCCGAGAAAGTCAAACTGCAGGAGAAGGGCAGCGCGGACGATGCCGACATCTACGTCGGAACGGTCCTTGAGGATGGCGAACCGGCGGTGGTCGGCTACGCCATCGGCATCGTGGCCCAGGGCAAGATCGGCCCGATCAAGGGCATCCTCGCGCTCGAGCCCGACAAGCGGCATATCAAGGCGTTCCGTATCTACGAGCATGAAGAAACTCCCGGCCTGGGTGCCAGGATCACAGAAGCCGACTGGCTGCGGAAATTCGTCGGCGTTCCCGTCGAGGCGGATGGGCAGGAAGGCATTATCATCAGCAACAAGGTCAAGGGGGCCAACGTGGTGGACGGCATTACCGGTGCCTCCATGACCACCTTCGCCCTCGGCACCAGCCTGAACGCCGCCATCGCCACGCTCCGCTCCGGCGGGCGCAGGCTGGAAGCCGTGGACTTCGGCCTCGGGGCCGACGCCGTGACCCGCGCCACCCCGGGCTACCCGAAGACCCTCAAGAAGCCCGAGAACTTCGTGGTCCAGAAGAAGCGCCCCCCCTTCATGGCACCCCCCGGCGTCACGAACATCGCGCTGGACAAGCTGGTGACCTGTAGCCTGGAAGAGGACGATTTCATCGAGGGCTTCGCCGACCAGATTACCGACGGCGTCAAGAAATGCCGCGAGGGCGACTATGTGGACATCGGTCCCGACCCGCAATGGGCCCAGATCGATCTGAAAGGCGAACACACTGTCTTCTGCGTGGTCGTCTGGCACTACTACCGCAACCCCATCATCTATAAGGACGTGATCATCCAGGTCTCGAACGATCCGGAATTCAAACAGGGGGTGACTACCCTCTTCAACAACGACCACGATGACAGTAGCGGCCTCGGGACTGGCAGTGATCCGTCCCATCTGGCAGCCTGGTGGGGCGAGGTGGGCGATGCTCGCGGCAGCACCGGCCTCGGTACCCAGTGTCGATATGTCCGGGTCCGTACAAACGGCGGTTGCGGCGATGAATCGAATAGATTCGTCGAGATCGCCGTCTATGGTCAATAGGGCTTGGGGCGCGCTCGTCCCGTAGCTGATGAATTCGCCGAACTTGTGATTCCAGGAGAACCCATGATGCGCAAACAGATTTCCCTGCTGATCGTCGCCGGTATCCTCGGCTGTGCCCTCCTCACCGTGACGCCCCTGCGTGGCGCCGACGCAAAGAAGGATCTGGTCAAGCTCAAGCTCGAGCTGCCCAAACCCCGGTTCGTCGGCACGCCCAAGAACATCAAGAGCGGCAACCTCGAGAAACCCCGCAAGGGCAAGCGGCCCGACCTCCTGATCCCCAAGGGCTGCACGAATGTCGCCTATGAAAAGGAAGTCACCGGCAGCGACGAAGATCCCATCGTCGGCGACCTCGAGCAGGTCACGGACGGCGACAAGGAAGGTGGCGACGGCAGCTATGTCGAGTTCGCTCCCGACAAGCAGTACATTCAGATCGACCTCGAAGACGCCAAGCAGATCTACGCCATCGTCATCTGGCACTTCCACTCCCAGGCACGCGTCTACCACGACGTCGTCATCCAGACTGCCGCCGACCCCGACTTCATCATGGACGTCAAGACCATCTACAACAACGACCATGACAACAGCAGCGGCCTCGGCGTCGGCAAGGACAAGGAATACATCGAGCTGTACGAAGGCCGCCTCATCCCCGTCATGGGCGTGAAGGCCCGCTACGTCCGCTTCTACAGCAATGGCAGCACCTCCAACGAGATGAACCACTACACCGAGATCGAGATCTACGGGAAGTAGGCCAATCCGTTCCCTACCACGGCCTCCCGGCATCCCCCCGGGAGGCCGTTTCTGTTTGTGTCGATGCCATGCCGCCCGCACGCTACGAATCCCGGACTGCCTTAGGCAGAACGCGCAAGCAACCAGTCCAGCGCGTGCGGCGCAGTTTGCAGGTGCAGGGGCGAGTCGTGGTTGCCGTCGGGGATCTCAAGGTAGACCAGATTCGGATGGTCGCTGAGTTGACCGACCAGCACTCGCGCCTGGGAGACCGGGATGGTCGCATCCTCCGCGCCATGGGCCAGGAAAATCGGCATGGTCAACCGTGCCGCGTGGTGCAGGGCGGAATGCGCCCTGTACACTCCTGGGTTGGCCTCCGGCGTGCCGCCGTAGTTCGCCGCGATGGCATCGGCAATCTGCCCCAGTATCACCTTCTCGCTCTCTCGCTCGCGACACCATGCGTAGTAGGACGCCAGATCGCAGGCCGCGCCACGAGCGATCACGCCAGCCACATTCTGCGGGCGCAACGCCGCGTAGATCAGGTTCCCTGTCCCCCCCATGGAGCCCGAGGCGAAAAGGAACGTCTCGCCACCGAATTCCGCGCGAATGGTATCAAGGAGATCGTCCAGATCCTGCACTGCCGCTGGTCCCATCCAGGCATTGTCGCGCAGATTCGGAGTCAGTACGCCCAATCCCCGGCCAAGGAACTCCGGTAGCCACTTCGCCCGGATATCGGGTCGGGTATAGAGCTGGTCGCCATGGGAACCATGCCCGTGCAGGCAGACCAGCCAGGTCTTGCCGTCCTTGGGCGGCTGAACCAACGCCCAATCATGGTGTCCATCAGACTGGCTATGGTAGGACAGTCTGAGGAGCCCAGACATGCCGTAAGTCCCGGCTGACACGCCATCCATCACCAGGTTCTGCAAGGTCTCGTCCTCCTACGTGCGGAAATCGACAGCGCCAAGCGCTCAGCGGTTGCGCCCACATAGCAACAGGTTACAGTACCACGTCCACGCAGGGAAATCGCAGCAACAGGCAGGCGAATCGCTATGAGCACCGATGCGGACACCCCCAGGATCCTGGAACCCGTTCCCGGCATTTGGGTGCGTCAGGAAGTTGACAACATCGCCTGGATCGACCTCGGTGACGATCTTCTGGTGGTCGATTCCCTGGAGCATGCCGAACTGGAGGACGAGGTCCTTCAGATGATCGCCTCGACCACCGGCGACAAGCCCGTGCGTACCGTTGTCAACACCCATACGCACTACGACCACACGGCTCTCAACGACGCGTTTGTCCGCCGCTTCGATGCCCAGATCGTGAATGCGCGCACGCGGAAACTGCCCGCAGATGGGCTCTTCTTGGGCAGCTCGAAACGGGAAGTGATCGTGCGCCCCATGGGGGGGTGCCACACCGACGAGGACTGCATCGTCCATCTGCCCGGAGACAGCGTGCTCTTTGTCGGCGACATTTTCGGCTGGGGACTGATTCCCTGGGATCGGCCCCTTACTCAGGCTAAGGCCGGCCACATCATTGAGGTCTACGAGCAGCTCATCGCCCTGAACGCCGCCACGGTCGTGGCCGGGCACGGGCCGCTCTGCACCACGGCGGAACTACAGCGCTGGGTGCGCTACTTCACCGAACTGATGGAAACCGTCCGCGCCGCCCGCGGCAATGGGGCCAGTCGCCAGGATATCAGAGAGGGGGCGATCCCTGCTCCTAC